>JAIVHD010000410.1 GCA_020201235.1 Lysobacteraceae bacterium | reverse complement strand
ATGCTGTAGGTGACCAGTCGCTGCGCGGTCGATCCGGCCAACGAGTCCTGGACCTGACGGCTGCCGCAGCCCGATAGCATCAGCAGCGCTAGAATGCCCAGCAGTGCTGAAAGCCATGAATTAAACGGTGTGGGAGTTATGTTCAATGATTTCATGCCTAATATTATAGGAAGGCGGCTCGCCGAAATGTTCACCCATCTGTTGCATCAATTTTCGGGCCGGAATCGCTACCCTGACCGGTATAGCAGCCGCCATACATCACGTCGCGGGGTCTGTGCTCGCGTTGCCAATCCTCACATCGAGTGAGGCCACGTGCCGCTTGCATGGATGATTTACCATTGGCGATTATGTCCCAGCGCTATTCGTTGCCTCAATGGCCCACCCTGCATTTCGAGCGCCAGCTCAACGGCAGGGTCTGTGGTATCGATGAGGCCGGTTGTGCCCCGCTGGCCGGGCCCGTGGTGGCCGCAGCGGTCGTGTTGCCGGGCTGTTCGAAACCGCGGCAACTGCGCGGCCTGACCGACTCGAAACTGCTATCGCGGACCGAGCGCGCGCGTTTTTACGACATCATCCTGCAAATCGCTGCGGTGGGTGTCGGGCTGGCGACGGTCGAAGAAATCGAGCGGTACAACATCTTCCATGCTGACATGCTGGCCATGCGCCGCGCGTTTGCGTCGCTAGACCGCAAGCCCGAATTTGCGTTGGTTGACGGGCGGGCAACCCCGGAATTGCCGTGCACGGCACAAGCCCTGGTCAAGGGGGATCGCCGTTCGCTATCGATTGCCGCAGCGTCGGTGGTTGCCAAGGTCGTGCGCGACCGCGTGATGCGAAAGCTGGCGGTACAGTTTCCGGATTATGGCTGGCAGACCAATGTCGGTTATGCCACCGACGCCCACTACCTGGGCTTGTTGCGAAACGGTCCGTGTGAGCATCATCGGCGCGGTTTTGCACCGCTAAATTCCATTTTTGGACCGGGCGGGCCGACGCGAGAGCGCTTCAGGTTTTTGCAGATCGACGGTCGACCCGACCTGAACGGACTCGAATTATTCGATCTGCGCCGGGATCTGCACGCGGTCTTCGAGGGTCGCGGTCATCACGTCGGCATGCTAAAAAAGATTCGCGGGCGCTGGACCTTCCAGGCCATGGGCTACGACCAGCAGCACCAGCCATTGCCGCAGGCAGGCCCTTGTCGGGATCATCACGGCCAAACGCTCGAGCAGCCCGATGTTGGCACCTTGATTCGGTTGTTTTCCGATTTTTGAAAGGTCGCTCCGATCGGACAGCCGCCAACGGCGCGGCCAGCGATTTCTCGATCGGCTCTGGGTGCGCGATGCCAGTATTGAAGGCCAGCCGGCGATGAAGGCGAAATTCACCGGGCTCGCAGGAGGGAACGGCTATTTCGAGCAATCTGCAAGGCTGGGCTTAGAGACTCTGCGCCATCATCGTTGGCGGCGGTGACAAGTCGCTCAAGCCGGTCGATAAGAATCCGGAAATATGCAATTGATCTATGGTAACGTCATCGTGGACGTAACCCCAAGTGGACGCAACCCCAAGGAGTCAAGATGACGACCGCCACAGATAAGGAACTCAAGGAGCTCAGGGAAGAATTTGCCAGCCTGAAGTCGGATGTCTCCGAGATCGGAAAAACGCTCTCGCAGCTTGCCAGAAATGCCGCGCACGAAGGGCGCGACCGCGTTCGAGACGTCGCCGAGGAAGGCCGCGATCGCGTACGCAATGCCGCCAACCAGTCGCGTGAGCACGCCCGCCAAAGCTGGAATGCGTTCGAAAAAGAGATCGAGGAGCGTCCGATGACCAGCCTTGCGATCGCGCTCGGATTGGGCTTTATTCTCGGCAAGCTGCTCGACCGGTAAATTCAATCGAAAAAGCATTGGGGTTAACCTGCGTGCTGAAGCGTTTCAAACAAAATCTGGAAACCGGTGCGATCGCGTCCTTGATCATCGTTCCGCTGATTTTGTGCGTGATCGCTTTTCTTGCACTGGCATGTTATTTCGGTTTGCGCGAAGCCCTTTCCCCATCCTTGTCGGCGCTGGTGACCGCGGCAGCCGCTATCGCACTGATTGCGGTCGTGCTGGTAATCGCCAGGCTTTCGGTCAAGGGTCGTACGCCCGCCAGACCGCAGCCCAAGCCCATTCAGCCTGCGCAGGAATTCGAGAAGTTTCTGCGCGAACAGGCCGATCCGGTACTTGCTCGGTGGGTTCGGGAGCACCCCAACAAGGCCGCCGTAACGACGCTTGCGCTGGGTGTGGCCGCCGGTTACAGCCACACCGTGCGCCAGGTGCTTGTCGATCTGTATCTCCGGCATGGTGATTCGGAGTCACGGCGACG
>JAIVHD010000409.1 GCA_020201235.1 Lysobacteraceae bacterium | reverse complement strand
GGTTGGGCCCTCGGGTTGAGGCCGAAATCCGGTAGACTTACAACCATTACTCCAGGGTCTTGCCCCATGGCACAAAAAGGCATCTTATCGTTCAGCATCAACGACAAACAGGAACTTTACGGCTCCTACATGCCGTTTCTGATGAATGGCGGCTTGTTCATCCCGACCCGCAAGCGCTTCAGGCTGGGCGACGAAGTTCTGGTGCTGCTGACGCTAATGGGTGAGGAGCGCATGGCGATCCCCGGCCGCGTGGCCTGGCTGACGCCCAATGTCTCGACCAAGTCCCAATCCAGCAGCGGCGTCGGCGTGCAATTTCTCGACACCATCGAAGGCGAACAGGCGCAGGGCCGCATCTCCTCCGAATTGGCAGGCATGCTCGAATCCGACCGCCCAACGCGGACCCTTTGATCCGTCCTGTGCATGCGCCCGGCTTTTGCAGCTGCGCGCCGTTGTGAGCGAATCGGCCCGATCGCAATCGCTTCACCGGCCGCTGGCCGATCGACTGCGTCCAGCGACTTTTGAGGAAGTCGTCGGCCAGCAGCACTTGCTGGGCGAAGACGGACCGCTGCGTCGAATGATCGATTCCGGACGCATCATGCCGTTGGTGTTCTGGGGCCCGCCGGGCTCCGGAAAAACAACCCTGGCACGCTTGCTGGCTGGCGTCGGGGGGCTGCATTTCGAGCAGATCTCGGCCATTTTTTCCGGCGTCAGCGACTTGAAAAAAATCTTTGCCCAGGCCCGTGAACGAGGCCGCGAAGGTGCCTCGACGCTGCTGTTCGTCGACGAAATTCACCGCTTCAACCGATCCCAGCAAGACAGTTTTCTGCCGGTGGTCGAGGACGGCACGGTTGTCCTGATCGGAGCGACCACCGAAAACCCGTCGTTCGAACTCAACGGCGCTTTGCTGTCGCGGCTAAAGGTGTTGATCGTCGATCGGCTCGACGAGGCTGCGCTGAAGCACCTCATCGCGCGGGTCGAACGCCACATTGGCCGGACGCTGCCGCTGACCAAAGCGGCGCGTCGCCTGCTGCCTGATCTTGCCGACGGCGATGGCCGCTACCTGATCAATATCATCGAATCCATTATCGAACTGGCCGTTCCGGAGCGGCCGCTGGATGCCGATGCGTTGTTGCGCTTGATCCAGAAGCGCGCGCCGGCACATGACCGCGCCGGTGAATCTCATTACAACCTGATCTCGGCATTGCACAAATCAATGCGCGCGTCGGACGTCGATGCCTCGCTGTACTGGCTGGCCCGCATGCTGGCCGGCGGCGAAGACCCCAAGTATATTTTGCGCAGGCTGGTCCGGTTCGCCAGCGAAGACGTCGGCCTGGCCGACCCAAACGCGCTGGTCCAGGCGCTTGCAGCACGCGATGCCTACCAGTACCTGGGCAGTCCGGAAGGCGAGCTTGCCGTCGCCCAAGCCATCGTCTACCTGTCCTCGGCACCCAAATCAAACGCGCTGTATGTCGCTGAAAAGGCTGCCGGAGTCGCCGCCAGGCGGCACGGATCGTTGCCGCCGCCGGCCAACATCCTGAATGCCCCGACGCGCCTGATGAAGGACATTGGCTATGGCCAGGGTGGAGCCAGATTTTTCGATCTTTTGAGGCGAATAGTGGGCCTATTTAACGAAAAAGAGCGGGAAATCTGGCCCAATCCGGCTTTTCCGCAGTAGATCAGCGTTAAATCCGACAGGCTCCTAGTGGCGCGAGACTATTGCACTGCCCCGTTTAGCCGCCTTCCCATCGCGTCTGTCGTCGTGCGCATGCTTGCGAAGACGCCGTATCCATGGGGTTTGGCACCGCCTTGCGACAATTGGGTGGCGAATAATCCGGGCGAACAGAATACGCCGATGAAAAACGAACCGATCGCCCCCACCTAAGACTCGGTTACCTATTAGAGTTGCTGGCATGGAATTCAAGGATTACTACAAGACCATGGGCGTAAAGCCCGATGCCGATGCCGATGAGATCAAGCGCACCTATCGAAAGCTAGCCCGAAAGTATCACCCCGACGTCAGCAAGGAACCGGATGCGGAGCAGCGCTTCAAGGAGGTCGGCGAAGCCTACGAAGTGCTGCGCGATTCGGAAAAGCGCGCCCAGTACGATCAGTTGCGTGCCGGCGGCTATCGCGGCGGTGAGTCGTTTCGACCACCACCTGGCTGGTCCGGCGGTCGAGGATTTTCGGGACAGGGCGACGGATTCGGACCGGCCGACAGCGCCGGTTTCAGCGACTTTTTCGAAAGTCTGTTTGGCGGCGGTCATCCGCGCCGACCGCGAAAAGGCCAGGATGTGCGCGCGCAAGTCGACATCGATCTGCAAAAAGCTTTTGCCGGAGGAACTCAGCGGATCAGCCTGGGTCGGCCGGAGCACGCGCCGGACGGCACGGTCCGTCATGTCACGCGCGATCTCGATGTTCAACTTCCGGCCGGAATCAGCGAGGGCCGCCAGATTCGCCTGGCCGGCAAGGGCGAGGAGGGTTTTGGCGGTGGTCCGCCAGGCGATCTTTACCTTGACATTCATTTGCGGCCTCATCCCTTGTTTGAGGTCGACGGCCACGATGTGATCTTGAGCCTGCCGATTGCCCCGTGGGAAGCTGCGCTGGGTACCAAGGTGAGCGTGCCGACGCTGGGCGGCCGGGTCGAGATGAACATTCCCGCGGGAGTGGCTTCGGGGAAGAGAATGCGTCTTAAGGGCCGAGGCCTTCCGGGTAAACAGCCCGGAGACCAATACGTACTGCTCATGATTGTCGCGCCAAAACCCGAAACCGAGCAGCAGCGGTCGCTGTATGAGCAGATGCGCGATGAGTTTCAGTTCAATCCGCGCACAAAGATGGAGTCGACGTCATGATCGAGGGCAGACGCGAAGTGGAACAAGTCTGGCTGGGCGAAGTCGAGCATGTGCGCGCCCGCGTGCGGCTGTTTGAGAAGCGCATTCTCGAGTGATTCGCGTTAGGTCAAAAGGCGAATGCTGAGCGCCACGGCCCGCGACCCACATGCCGGGCTAATCCTCGAAGCGCACCCATTGAAAGTGCTGCGCGCTATGGCCGTGCCGGCCGTGATGATGATGCTGATGTTCGGCCTGAACTCGGTCATGGATGCGGTCTACATCGGCCAATTGCTCGGCCAGCAGGCGTTGGCTGGCGTCTCGCTGGCGTTTCCGGTCACGCAGGTGACGCTGGGTTTGGGCTCGCTGGCCGGCATCGGCAGTGGGGTAGTGCTTTCGATCGCGATCGGTAAAGGCGATCAGGACACGCTGCGCAAGCTCCCCGGCACCTGTCTCGGCATCGCGCTGGTGGTCTCGGGACTTTATGCGCTGGCCGGCATGGGCTTTACCGAACAATTGGTTCGAGGCATGGGTGCCCGAGGCGAGCTGGTGCCGATTGCCGCCGATTACCTGTGGGCGCATTCGGCCGGCGGTTTCGCCGCAATCGGCGGGCTTAGTCTAAACATGTTGCTCAGGGGCGAGGGCAAGATGGCACTGGCCGCCAAATACATGGCCACAGGTCTGCTGGCCAACCTGATCCTGACGCCGTTGTTTATTGCCGTGTTCGACTGGGGCGTGGCCGGCGCGGCCTGGGCGACCAATGTCGGTGCGCTGTTGGGTGGCGGTCTGGTCTGGTTACGTTACGCGCGCGCACGCGCCAGCTACGAAGTTGATGCCTGGTACATCGGGTTACCCCGAGAACTGGCCCGTCGTATCACCAAATTCGGTGTACCGGCCATGATCTCGTCGTCCATGGGCCTGGTCCAGGCGATCGTTGTGTTCAACATGCTTTCCCGCATTGGCACCGAGGATGACATCGCCTTTTACGGCGCGGCCTGGCGCGTGCTGCTGTTCATGCTGACCCCGCTGTTCGGCCTGATGCGTGCGTTCCAGCCGGTCGCCGGCATCAACTACGGTGCCGGCCGGTGGGATCGCGTCAAGCTCAAC
>JAIVHD010000408.1 GCA_020201235.1 Lysobacteraceae bacterium | reverse complement strand
GTGCTAACCACTGATCAGGGGGAGCCGGTCAGATTTTTCGACGATATGATCAAGGACAAAATTGTTGCGATTCTGTTCATTTACACATCCTGCCCCGATGTTTGCCCATTGGAAACGGCGCAGATGGTGAAGGTGCAGAATCTTCTCGGCGAGCGCGTCGGCCAGGATGTTTTCTTTTATTCGATCAGCATCGACCCCGAGGTCGACACCCCCGAGGTGCTCGCGAGCTACAAGAAGCGCTTCGGCGCACGCTGGATGCACTTGACCGGAGACGAGCAGGAAATCATCGAAATCCGCCGCAAGCTGGGTCTGTACATCGAAGATCGAGACGGCGGCGAACTCAATCACAATGTCAATTTGATTATTGGCAACCAAACCACCGGCCGCTGGATGAAGCGGTCCCCTTTTGAGAGTCCGCACGTGTTGGCCGACCAGATCGGCAACTGGTTAACCGGCTGGAAGATAGCGAGCACGCGCGATGCCGATTACAGCAACGCCCCGGCACTCCGCCAGGTTTCTGATGGCGAAAAGCTTTACCGGACCCGCTGCCAGTCATGTCACACGCTGGACGGGAGAGACCCGGAGAACGCGATTGGCCCGGATCTGCTGGGCGTGACCTTCATACGCGATCGCGAATGGTTAATCAACTGGATTCGCGCTCCCAACGAAATGCTGGCCAAAAAAGACCCGATCGCAATGGCCTTATTCAACCAGTACAATCAACTGCCGATGCCCAACATGCGGCTCAATCGAGACGAAGTGTACGCGGTGCTGGATCACATTGAGGAGGTCACGCGTGGCAAGGTGAGCATGCCCGTATCGACCGAGGACGCGACGACCCAGGTCATGACGAGTGCCGAGCTTTCGCCCGACGGCGCTGCAGCCCGGTCCGACGAGAGCAATCTTCCACGTGATTCGATCGGCGTGATGAATTCCTGGATCCGGGAGGCCCATCCGGACGCACCTACTCACGCGGGCTACATGGTACTGGTCAATGTCGCCCGGGAACCGCTGGGCATCACCGCAATCACCAGTGCGGATTATGAAACCATCGAGGTGCATGAAATGAGTTCGGACAGCGGTATGATGAAGATGCGCCGGATCGAGGAAGTCGTGATACCGGCCGATGGTCTGTTCAAGCTCGAACCGGGCGCTAAGCACCTGATGTTGAAGAACCCCAAGCGGGCACTGCGTTCCGGACAGGTGGTCGATCTGCTGTTCACGTTCGATAGTGGCCGGGAGCAGCTTGTCAGCGTGCAGGTCGATACACGCTAATGACCGCGCCGATCTATGACCGGGAAGTGCTGCACGGATTGCCGGAGCCGGTCAATCGCTCTTTCAACCCACCTTATTCACCACCCTGCCTATTGCGGAGCCGACAGGCCCTGCGTCCAGGGCGTTTGGCTCGGTCGCGCATCCTCACCGTATAGGCGAGTACGCTTGCGCTGCGCTCGGTCGCGAAACGCCCCGGCCACAGGACCTGTCGACCTGGCGGTTCGATGCTGGCCGAACAATCAGACAAGCAAAAACAACAAGAGCAACAACAGGCACCAGAGCCGCAAATCGACGGCGCTTCGGCGAAAACCCCGATTGAATTCGTCGAAGGCGTCCACTTTGTTCGGCTCGATAAGCCCGTTCCAACTGTAGACCCGGACAAGATCGAAGTCATTGAGGCATTTTCTTACGGCTGCCCGTACTGCTTTGAGCTGGAGCCTTTGATTATGCGCTGGGAGCATGAGGTGCCCTCGTATGTTGATTTTCGTCGACTGCACGCGGTCTGGAACGAGCCCATGCGACTCTACGCACAGGCGTTCTACGCCGCTATCCTGATGGGTATCATCGACCGTGTTCACGTGGCCACGTTCAATGCTGTACAGATTGAACAGCGTCGTCTGGCCAGTCCGCGCGCGTTCGCGGATTTCGTGGCCGAAAAAGGCCACGATCGCGACGAATACATCCGCCATTTCGGCTCAAGCGAAACCCGGCAGGCGGTGAAAAGCTCGGAGCAACGGGTCGAGTTGTACGGTATCAGCGGTGTTCCCCAGTTCATCGTCAACGGTAAGTACCGGGTGGATCCCGCCCGCGCCGACGGCCGCGAAGCGATGCTTGATGTGGTCAACTTTTTGGTTGCCAGGGAGCGCAAGGCGATGCTGGAAAACTAAACCCCAACGTTGCATACATTTTCGGAGCTGGAAGCCCGGAGAGTCGTATTTCCGCGGGCTGCACGGCGTGCGCCACCCCGAGCGTTCCTTCACTCTACGTGAGCCCGGCTTATTCACCACCCGATCTACTACAACGGCCGGGTGGTGAATAATCCGGCTTGAATCTCGGCCTGGGCCTGCCGGTCAGGCGCCGGCAATCGAGCCATCGTCTGTTTTTCCACGACGCGGATCGCTACAGGGAAGATCATTCCAGATAAAAAAATCTGCGTGAATCTGCGTAATCTGCGGTTCCGTGCCTTTCCTGTCTCGGCGTGGCTGAGTCAACTACGTAATCAGGAAAATTTATGCAACGTTGGGGTCAACCCGCCGAAGCGCGCGTTATTCTACAGCCCACCGACTGCGGTGCCGCTATGCCCCGCGTCTGCAGCGTTTCGCTCGGTCACGCATCCTCAGCGGAAAGGTGAGTACGCCCCTCCGGTGCGTATCGTCGCGAAACGCCCACCTTTCAGCAGCTGACGGCGACTGGCCACGGCGGGGTGGCGAAAAAGGCGGGATCAATTTCCGCACATGACCACTACGCTGCCCGGGATACCAGTGTTTCCGCGCCACGCCCCGGAAACACGACTCTCCGGGTTCTCGCACTCGCGAATTGATGCAACTGATGGGTTTATAATCAGAGCAATTCGAGAATGCATGACGATCCCACCTGCCAATTGCATCCATTTCGGGGTTTCCAACCCCGAAATTCATGCCATATGGGGTAAGTGGTTTCGAAATCAGGCCAGGCCTGTTTCAGTTTCTCTGGTTGATGCTTTGGTGCAGATTCCGGATAGACTCGGTTTTTTTGGAGAGAATTGCGTGGAAAACAGCCGTCAGACCTACGACGACGTAAAAAATTATTACGGTCGACAATTGCAAAGTTCGAGCGATCTGAAAACCACCGCGTGCTGTGACAGCTCGCAGATGCCGCAGTGGCTCAAGCCCGTGCTGGCCAACATCCACCCCGAAGTGTTGGCGCGCTACTACGGCTGCGGCCTGGTGTGCCCCGATCAGCTGGCTGGCTGTCGGGTGTTGGATCTGGGTTCCGGAAGCGGCCGGGATGTCTACGCCCTGGCGCAGCTGGTCGGCCCCGAGGGCGAAGTGGTGGGTGTGGATATGACCGAAGAGCAACTGGCTGTGGCCCGCGACCATCAGGACCATCACCGTGAGCGCTTCGGCTACGGCAATGTGCGTTTTATGCATGGTTATATCGAAAAACTCGACCAGCTGGGGCTGGAGCCCGGCAGTTTCGATGTGATTGTCTCCAACTGCGTGATTAACCTGTCGCCTGACAAGGACGCCGTGCTAAGCGGTGTCTACGCGTTGCTCAAGCCGGGCGGTGAGTTTTATTTTTCCGACGTCTACGCCGATCGCCGGGTGCCGGAAGCCGCGCGCCGGGATCCGGTGCTTTACGGTGAGTGCCTGGGTGGGGCTTTGTACTGGAACGACTTTATCCAGCTTGCCCGGGCCCAGGGCTTCAACGATCCGCGCCTGGTCGAAGACCGGCCGCTGGAAGTGACCGATCCCGTGCTGGCCGACAAGCTGGGCAATATCGGTTTCTTTTCAGCGACTTACCGCCTGTTCAAGCTCGACGGACTGGAGCGCGATTGCGAGGATTACGGCCAGGCCGTGGTGTACCGCGG
>JAIVHD010000237.1 GCA_020201235.1 Lysobacteraceae bacterium | reverse complement strand
CCTCAAAAGTAGGCAAAAGCGCTTTTTTTAAGGCGCAGCGCGGTGTTTTCATGCCGGAACGGGTTGGTGGTTTGGTGTTTGGGTTGGTCTTCGCTGGTTCTTGAAACCTGGGTTGCGGTGCTTGGATGCCATGGTGATTTTGGCGGTTGCCTCGATCCCGCTTCCATTCCCGGGTGCGCTGCGCATACTCGGGCTGCGAAAACCAACCGTAACCCGCGTAGCCCGGGTAAACGCGCGTAGCGCGTGCACCCGGGATTCAGCGCCCGAACCCAACCGCCGCGATGGTGTCGGGTTTCGTGGCCCGGGGAGACGCGACGAGGGGCTTTTCCGGGATGCGCTTTGCTTACCGAGGCTGAGGGCGCTGGCAACGCCAGGGCGGGCTAATCCGAGGCGCGCGATTCAAGACCGCGTCCGATCAACATCCCAGCCGCCCAGGCAGACGTACTGAACGCAACATCGGCCAAAAACGTCACCAGCCGCAAAAAGGCCGCAACTGCAAGCGCTTTCGGGTAGTCCGCACCCGCCGCCAGCAGCCCGGCCAGAACAACTTCGCGAACGCCCAGGCCGGCTGGCGCGAATAGGGCGAGGATGCCGGCGATGTTGGCCAGCGCGAGTGCGGCGATGATGCCGCTGGTGCCCAGCAATGCGGCACTGTCGGGCAGCAGCAGCCATAGCAGCGGTGCCAGCGCCAGTCCGATGGTCAGATGCAGCACAAGGTGCCCGGCCAGCAACAGCAGCCACTGCGACCAATCGGGCCAGCGCGCGCCTTCGGGCAAGGCGGCCTTGCCGATGCGCATGGCGGCAAGACCCACAGCCGCCAGCGCAATGGCGAAAAGGATGCGGGCCGGGCCGAACAACGGGTGCGCGGCCAGCGCTTGCAGCGCCGACAAGGCCGGATGTTGCCAGGCAACCCGTGCGGCGATGTCGCTCCACGGCAGCAGCACGATGAACACCAACGCACCGGCGAGTACGAACAGGCCCTGCTCGACCAGCACTGCCCAGCCGAGCGTGCGCAAGTCGATTCCGGACCGCCGGGAAATTGAAAGCTTGGCCAGCCACAGGCCGGACTTGCCGGGCAGGTAGCGCCCGCCCCAGGCCAGACCCTGGGTGGTCAGCAGCAGCGCCAGCGGCAGCCGGATGGCGGTCAGCAGTTGCAGGTTCCAGCGCCACAGCAGGCCGAGGCCAAGTGGCAGCGCAAGCCAGCCGGCCAAGAACAACCCGGTCTGGACCTGCAACCAGGTGCCGGGCCTCGGGGCCGGGCCAAACTCGCCGCTGAGCAGCACCCAGGCCAGCCAGCCACCGACCAGGACGACGAACGCGGCCCGCCACGATGCGGCCAGGCGGGCGCGCCAGGCGCTCACGGCCGGGGCTTGAGTAGCAAAATGGTCCACGGAATGGGCGTGGCCACGGCCTCGACGGTAAAAAACGGCGAGACCTGCCGGATCAGCCCGCGCGTTGACCAGTGCTGGATGTGGCCCGGAGTGTTGCCGAAAGCCTTCCAGTACTTGCCGCGCGAAAAATTTAGAAATCGCCACAGCGGCTCGCGCGGCGTCGACAGCAGCACGTGGTGCCGCGCTACCCGCCGCAGTTCCGCCAATGCGCGCTCGGGTTGTTCCAGGTGCTCCAGCACTTCCAGCAGAATGACGGCGTCGAAGCTATTGTCCGGATGGGCAAGCTGAACAACGGATTCGCGCAGCAACGCCAGGTTGGGGTTCAGCTTGCGCGCGCGCGCCAGCAGCGAGCCGGAAAGATCGGCTGCGGTCAAATGGCCGCCGGGGCACCACGATGCAATTTCGCGCGACGAATAGCCTGGCCCGCAGCCGGCTTCCAGAATCCGCGCGCCGCCATGCAAAGCGGGTTGCAATAGAGACTTGCCGCTGCGGAAAAAACGCTCGATCAACAGTCGGCCGATGCGCCCGGTCTGCTCGTATTTGCCGGTGAATTCCGAATCCGGTGGCTGGCTTGTGCGATTCAGTCGAGTTCTATGCTGATTAGGGTTAGATAAGTGTGGTGAGGTCATTGTAAAAACGCTTCGGTTTCCAGCGCTTGAATATAGCTTCGAAAACGTGCACGTTGCTCATGATGGCTCGCGGGTATTCTTGTTTCGAGGTCACTCAGTAGTTCACGCGCCGCATCATTCATGCCCAAATTGATGCGCAGCCCAGCGACCATTAGCCCGACGTTGAGATCGTGGCCATTTTGCCATGCAATTTCGGCCTGTTCCAGTGCTTTTGCCATTTGGCCCGAATCGTAGTACAAGCGCGCCGCGTCAAGTCGCATGCGCCAGCTTTGAATGCTGCCGGGCTTTAGATCTGCCGCTTTTAGCGCGTTGACAAGCCCGTCGGCTAATTGGTCGGGCGTCAGTCCCTTGCACTCCATTTGGCGAACAACGGCGGCGAGGTTCTCCAGCGACCGAATCACATCGGCTTCCATCGTTTCTGGAAACCGGGAAAGGTATTTGGAAACCAACCCTGGTGCAATCGGTTTTTGAGCATAGCAGTTGGAAATGATCAGACCGATTGCCCCGATAAGCTGCGTAGAGCTGCTTTCAAGCGACATTAGATGATGATAGTGTTGCTGGGCCGCTTTTACGTTCGGCGGCGTGCGGCTCATTTCTTTATAGGCCAGCTCGAGCCGCAACGAACGGGAATTTGGATACCTTTCAAGTGACTGGGTCAGGAGTAGATGCGGAGTGCTCCATAAGTCCGCTCTGAAAAAGGCGGCGGCACTCAAGACAATCAATAACGCTGCCAGCGCGCTTGGCCATAGCACCCTTGCCGATCCAACCTCGCATCTGAGTTGCTTGCCAAACCATGCGACCAAGCTGGCCAAGGCCCAGAGCAAACCCACTCCCGGAAGGTAATTTCGATGCTCGAAGTAGATCATCAACGGAATGATGCTCGACTCCACCAAATGGCCCACGAGAAAGATCGCCATGCCCGCCGAGTACCCTGGCACTCGTTTCCGTAATACAAAGATCAGCGTTATGATCGCCGCCCATCCGGACCAGGCCAGCAGCGTTGTCGCTGGGCTCATCCAGCCCGTAGAAATCGGATAGTCATCTCTGTATAAACTGAATGAGGGACCGTAGGGTAATAGCAGGCCGTGAGCGTAATCAAACAAGACTCTTGCCTGCGTCAACACGCGTTCGACCAGCGTAAAGGACCGATGGGTATAGCCTTCGAGAAAGAGGTCGGGCCTGGATAGCAGAAGAGCCAGGCCCATGATCGCCGGCACGAATATGCCGAGAATTAGAAAGACACGAACCTGCCAGGGTCTGCGCCCCCCGATTCGGGGCGCGAAGTATACCCACTCGATCACGCCGCACAAGACGGGTGCCAGCACGCCGTTTTCCTTGGAAAATGCCGCAAGTGCCGTCAAGGCGGGAACGGCCAAAAAAAGCCAGGCGGATCCGGTGCGGAAACATCCGGCTTCGAAGCGGGTTCGCCCATGGACATAGGCCAGCATTGTCAAAATCATGAAAAATGCGCTCAGCATCGCCATCCGCTGGATGACGTAGAGCACAGTGCTGACAAGCATTGGATGAAGCAACCAGATCGCGGTCACGCCGAATGCCGTCGTGACCGCAAATGCTGAAAGCAGTCGGTCGCGCCGGGCCAACATAAGGAGTAGGGTAAAGATTGCCAGCCCGGTGGCCAGGTGAAGGAGCAGATTACCAAGGCGAAAACCGAACACGCTGACGCCGGAAACGGACGCATTGAGCAAAAAGCTGGCCATTGAAACGGGCCGACCCAGCGGACCCGAGGGGTTGCCGAAAACGACCTCTTGCCAGCTGGCCCGTCCATCGGCCCACTGCTGAACCACGGCAAGGTTTGAGCGGTCGTCGTAAACAAACTCGCCATCCAGGCCCGGCAGGTAGACGGCGATCGTGATCAGAACCAGTGCGGCGATCAACAACCAGGGTTTTCGCGACCTGTTGGTTATAAGCACTTTAATATGCCTCGCAGGGGAATCGGTATTTTCTCAGTCCTTCGGCCCGTTTGGTGCCATCTGAAATTCGGTTAGCGATCCAGTGCGCAGGGTTTTGGGTCGTTTAAATCGACCACGTTGAAATGGAACCACTTTCGGAACCATTCCGGATGAAGAATTTCTTCGATGTCGCCTGCAAGCGATTGTCGCGTTTGATCTTCATGGATATTCCCGTTTCGAATATACGTTACTCGCGCCTGCGGATTGCTATCGAGCGTGTTGAGAAGATCGTAATAGACCATCGACAGATCTTGAGCGAGCACGTACTGCAGCTTTGTCGAGCCAGAGGCGGAAACAATCTGCACAACATCGTCGAGATAGTGAAATGGACCCGGTTTGTCAATCAGGAAATGATTGCTGTGATGAGCTTCCAGTCGCAGATTGGCGAACATATTGATTGACTGCGCGGTTTTTAGGCCAAGGTATGGCGTGATGCAGTTAAAAAAGAATAGCGCGATAACCAGAACCAGCCAGCCAGGCTTAACTCGCAGTAGCTCGATGGCCGGCGGGGGCTGAAGGTCGCGACCATGGGCTGCAAGAAAAAAGAAGAACGGTGCCACGATCAAAAGCCAAAACAGGCCCACTTGGCTGAAACTTCCAATCCAGGACAAAAAGCCCAGTACGGTCGCGCACAGACCGACAATTGCAGTGCCGTGCCAGTGGCGGCATAACATCTGCCACCGTTTCCAGCCCGGACTCTGAATAATCTGCTGCGCCGAGGTGCTTGACAGGAACGTCAAGTGCAACATGAGCGAGAGCATCGAGAACGTTGCATAAAGTGCGTACCCGCTGAGCGCAAGCACGCTGTGGAAGCCGATCCCGATAAGAATGCCGTGGTAACGCAGGCGCGGTACGATCAGCATCACTAAAATCGTGGTTTCGACAAACAGCGTCCCCCAAGTGATCAACGGGCCGACAAATTCGGCGTCAATCCAGCCGAGCCACGCGGGCATGTCGTACCAGAGCATCGTGGCGCAACTGACGGCCGGGTCGAGAAAGTCGCTGTTGATCTTGTGAAAAACGCCGAACACGTACATCAAAAGCAAAAGCCAGCGCCCGACCCCAAACAGCGAGTCGAGAAAGGCATTGATGCTGTTGCCGCGCAGCGCATGCCAGGCGCCCGCCGGCAAGGCCGCCAGCAACAGAAAATTCTTGATAATCGTATGGTTGGAGTGCGAAGGCATTTGCAGCCATGCATCCACGACAAGCAGGCCGAGCAGCAACAGCAGTACTCGCCGGCTTTGTGGTCTGAGGATTAGAATCAGGCCGGCAAAACCAATGCTAAAGGTTGTTGTATACAGCGGCGCGTTGAATTGAAAGGCATAGACGAGAAAGTGCAGCCAGGCGAACAATCCAAGCGCGCTGGTAAAAAGAATGCGCAATGGTTCGATGCCAGGGTCGCTGCGTAGTGGTTGGCGACCCAGAAGCAAAAGCGTTGTGTTGCGTCCTAGCCGAAGCAACGGGTACAGCAGACGAGCGCGCCAGGGCTTGGAGAATACCCAGCCTGTCAGTCGTGCAGCGACGGAATCGGACTGGTCGAGCAGGCTTAGCACGTGCATCGCGTCGGCGCCGCCGTAAAGCCGCCCGTCGAGGTCCACGATCATGCCCTTGTCGGGATGCAGCCCCTTGTGCTCGAAAAGCGCGGCCGTTTCCGGAGCCTCGCGGAGGTTGGTGAGGGTGATTCTGGCCTGCCGACCGAGATTCAGGTACGTGGTGTATCGGGTGCAGAATGGACAGTCGCCATCGTAGTAGACGCGAATCTCATCCATGCGTTTGTTCTCTAGTTCTGGCGCAAAAAAAGAAGGAGACGCTGGGCGTCCCCTTCTTTGTGCCAGGCTTCGCGATGGGTAATCACCATCGCCATTCCACTGCAATCAGATAGCTCAGTTAGCTGCGGCGGCGCGGCAGGAAGCGGGCGCACAGTTCTGGCCTTGGGTAGCCGAGCAATCCCATTCAACAGCGCCGGCAGTTGTGGAGGGCGTGAGAACAAAAATCGGTTCCCCGCCGTCGCACTCGGTGTTTCGGGCCGTGATGGTGATGACTCCAGCAGCGATCATGATGTCGGAGACGAGTTCGGTTTGGTTAAACATGTAACCGGCCGCGTCATTGTCGGCCGGAAATGTTCCGGTGGAGATTGCGGTTTCAGCGACGGCCAACTTCGGTGCTGCGGCGATGTTCAGGGCTTCTGAGGCTCGGGCGCGCGCGGTGTAATCCTGGTAGGCCGGAATGGCGATGGCCAGCAAAATGCCGAGGATGGCGATGACGATCATCAGTTCGATCAGGGTGAAACCGCTCTGGTTTCTTGCGGTGCGGATGTTGTTCATATCGTGCTCCTGGTTCAGGTTGATGTATAAAAGTTGTTTCTTGAGCGAATCTGGGAATACTGCAAGCCCCACGCTGCCCCATAATGATGCACAAACCATGCCAGGCGCAGCACGGGATTTGGCGATGTTGAATCATATCAGCGTTTTCGAGCGCTGTAGCGCAATTTGCCTATGGACTTGGAGGAATGATTGGTCCGCGACTGACGCGTTTGGGCAGTTGGTGACCGGCAGTGTCAAATGTTTGCTTCAGATTGTTATGGGCGGCAGTTCGGTGGCACGTGGCGGGTTTCGCCCTGGGTGATCCGGCAGGTCCATTGCACGGCCTGGTTCAGAGCCAGTGCCGGCTCCAGCACAAACACGACGTCCGGGTTGGCGCCGGTCATTTGGGTGGTAATGGTGATGGTGCCGGAGCCATCGCCGGCGATGGTGATGTCGGCGACAAATTCGGTCGGACTGCCCAGGTCGAAGCCGGTCGCGGCCTGATCGGGCACCGCGCCTTCGGCTTGAAAGGTATCTTCGACCGCAAATTTGGCCCAGGCGGCCACGCGCAAGCCTTCGGCGACGCGCGAGCGCGTGATATAGCTTTGATAAGCGGGCAGCGCGATGGCCAGCAGAATGCCGAGGATGGCGATGACGAGCATCAACTCGATCAGTGTAAAACCTTGATTTTGGTGCTTCATATGCCCCCCTTCCCACTTGGTGCTGTGATGGCTTGACAGAATCATCCTGCAATAGAATTGAAATGACCGAGTCTGACCTGCAATTTTTGAACCATCGGCCCGATATTTCTGCCAGGCGTCACAAACAGCGACAGTTTGTGCGGATAGGCCCGGAATTTGTGACCAGGCGGTCGCGCGCGAACGTCGTCGTGAACCGACCTGATGTGCCGAATAGGGGCAGCTCGGTGAGTTCGCGCTTGCTTGCGGCTGGTCAAGCGCGGGCCGAATGTGCGGGCACTGCCGCAGGCTCCTAGCAGCCTGTCGGACTTGACCGATCGTAGCGAGGGAAAGTCCGGTTGGAGCCAGATTTTTCGATCTTTTGAGGCGAATAGTGGGCCTATTGAACGAAAAAGAGCGGGAAATCTGGCCCAATCCGGCTTTTCCGCAGTAGATCAGCGTTAAGTCCGACAGGCTGCTAGGCTGGTCGATGGCGTTAGACTGTCACCAAATGACTGCAAAAGGCTTTATATGGCAACCCATGACAGCGTTTTGGACCTGATCGGCGAAACGCCGATCGTACGCATTAACCACCTCGATACTGGCCCGTGCGAGCTGTATGCCAAGCTCGAATGCCAAAACCCCGGCGGCTCGATTAAAGACCGCATTGGCCTGGTGATGATCGAGCAGGCCGAACAGCGCGGCGACCTCAAGCCCGGGGCGACGCTGGTCGAGGGCACTGCAGGCAACACCGGCCTGGCGCTGGCGCTGGTGGCCCAGCAGAAAGGCTACCGGCTGATCCTGGTGATTCCCGACAAGATGAGTCGCGAGAAGATCTCCAACCTTAAGGCCATGGGTGCCGACGTGGTCATCACCCGCTCCGATGTCGGCAAGGGCCACCCGGACTACTATCAGGACCTGGCGCGCTCGATTGCCGACAAGACGCCCAATTCGTATTTCATCAACCAGTTCGGCAACCCCGACAATCCGTTGGCGCACGAGCTGCACACCGGCCCGGAACTGTGGCGCCAGATGGACCAGAACCTGGACGCTATCGTCATCGGCGTCGGCTCCAGCGGCACGGTCACCGGTCTGTCGCGTTATTTCGCCAAAGCCGCGCCGGATTTGGAGCTCGTGCTGGCCGACCCGGAAGGCTCGATTCTGGCCGACTACATCGCCACCGGCAAGGTGCGCGAAGACGCCGGCGGCTGGCTGGTCGAAGGCATCGGAGAGGACTTTCTGCCCGATATCAGTGATTTCTCGCGCGTGCACAAGGCCTACACCATCAGCGACAAGGAAAGCTTTGTCACCGCGCGCCAGCTGCTTAAATCCGAAGGCCTGCTGGGCGGTTCGTCGTCGGGCACACTGATGGCTGCGGCACTGCGCTACTGCCGCGAGCAAACCACACCCAAACGCGTACTGACGCTGGTCTGCGACACCGGCAACAAATACCTGTCGAAGGTCTACAACGACTACTGGATGCGCGAGCAGGGCTTTTTGGATCTCCAAGCCCACGGTGACCTGAGAGACCTCATCGCGCGCCCGATCGAAACCCACGACGCCATTGTCGTGCGCCCGGATGAACCGCTGTCCAATGCCTACAAGCGCATGAAGCTCTACGACGTCTCGCAACTGCCAGTGTTGGAAAACGGCCGCATCGTTGGCATCATCGACGAATCCGACCTGCTGCTGGCCATCTACAACCACGAAGAGCGCTTCAACGATTTGATCGCCACGGCCATGGTCACCGAGCTCGAATCAGTCCAGGTCAGCGACCCGGTCGACACCCTGCTGC
>JAIVHD010000407.1 GCA_020201235.1 Lysobacteraceae bacterium | reverse complement strand
GTTTTGCGTGTCGTAATGCCGCGTCTGAAAAACTGACAGGCGCTATGCCACTGATATGAACTGCGGATGCGAACAACAGGCCGAAGCGCTCGAAGCGACCGGCAACGACCGGCGGCGCACGATTCTGTGGACGGTGCTGACGATCAACGCTGTACTGTTCGCCGGCGAGTTCGGCGCGGTAATCTGGGCCGATAGTTGTTCTACGTCGAGTCACCTTAACGCCGCAGGCGAATCCGTCCAGAGCCCCCGCAGGGCTTGCCTCTCGGCACGTGTGGACGGCGTTGTCGTCGCTCGATGAAGGCTAAGCTACAGACTTCGCGCCGACGCCTTGCCACACGCGCCGAGAGACAAGCTGAATGAGGCAATACTGCTGATTGTATTAGTAAATGCGATAGGGAACATGAATTCCCGGTTCATCGGGAGGGAAATCGCGCGTGTTCCGGCTGACCAGAATCAGGCCGTGAACCTGAGCGGAAGACCAGATCAGCAGGTCAGGCAGACGCAGGCGGTGGGTCTGGCGAATTTCAATGGCGCGCTCGGCAATGACCGCGTCAATTTCGATGATTGTGAATCGGGCAAGCCAGGTGCGGAGTGCAGCGGATTGTTCCGGACTTTCGGCGCCCACCAGCACCTCGATCCAACTCACTCGGCTGATGCTTGTGGCTTGCGCTTTTTCGATAACTTCGGCGGCGGGGGCGAGGCCGTTGAGATAGTCAATCAGAATATTGCTATCGAGCAACCAGTTCACCGGCGTTGCCATTCGGCGCGAATGCGGTCCTCGTAGTCTAGCGAGTCTTCTTCGCGTTTGCGCCAGATCCCGAACAACTCGTCATCCCTGGCGGGACGATGGGTCTTGAGATACTCCGAAACTGCCTGCCGGACCGCCGCAGCCCGGGAAATCCCGAGCCGCCGGCTCAGCGCATCCAGTGAATCGCGATCCGATTCAGGTAAATCAATAATAGTTCGCATCCGCAACACCAAGAGTCATATGATGATGAATGTTATCAAAAAGAACGGTTCGCCGTCAATTCTCGGCTTCGTTTCACCCTGGCTTTTTTGAGATCGCCGGGTTCAATTCGCCGCGACCGGCCTGCTCCAGGCTGCGGATCATCGGGCAGCGCGCGGTATTCGTTTCCCGGCACTGTTCCAGCAGGGCTTCCAGCGCGGTCTGGATGCTTTGGAGCTGTTCGATGCGCTGCTGGATGCGGTCCAGTTTCTCTCCGGCGATTCGCTGCGCTTGTGCGCACTCGACGCCGTCGTCGAGCCGCAGCAATTCGCCGGCCTCGTCCAGCGAGAAGCCCAGGCCACGCGCGTGGCGGATGAAACGCAGCCGGCGCAGATCGCTTTCAGCGTAACGACGGATGCCGCCATGAGGCCGTTCCGGTTCATGCAGCAGCCCTCTGCGCTGGTAGTAGCGGACGGTTTCGACGCCAACGCCGGCTTGCCGAGCCAGCGCGCCGATGGTCCGGTTTGCTTTGTTTGAAGACAAGGGCTTGACTCCGTAGCCAGGTACGGGAGTAGGCTAGCATCTGGAATCATTAATGTGGAAGTTGAAACCGATGAACCAACCCTCGATACAAAACGAGCCCTCGACGCAACCGGAATTGGATCAATCCAGCGCCGGGTTGCTGGCGCTGGGCGGCTTCGGCGCGGTACTGCTTTCAGCGTGCTGCGTGCTGCCGTTGGTGCTGGTGATGCTGGGCCTGGGTGGGGCCTGGCTGGCCAATCTGCACGCCTTGTACGCGTATCGCTGGCTGTTTTTCGGGCTGAGTGTGATTGTGCTGTTTTTTGCCTGGCGCCGACTGTACCGGCCCGCGACCGCATGCGCAGACGGCGAAGTCTGCGCGGTGCCGACGATCAAGCGCGGCTACCGGGTGCTGTTCTGGGTTGTCACGGCGCTGGTGGCCTTGTCTGCGGTGGCGCCGTATGTACTCGGTGCGTTGATGGTTTGAGTCGAATTGAGGTAATTCCTCACGCGCCTGCCGATTTCCCCGTAGGAGCCTGCCTTGCAGGCGAATGGTTGCTCTTTTCGCCTGCAAGGCAGGCTCCTACGATGCGAGATCGGAAAATTCGGCCGGTACGGCTGAGTCGTTACGAATTGAATTAAACAGCTTTCAAGGAGATTTGCGACATGAACAGGATTTCATTTTTTAGCGTCTTTATCGCCGTGTTGCTGCTGACCGGCTGCGGCGACCAAAGCGCGAACGCCGGCAGCACGCCAGGCAACAACGCGGCCGACGCATCAGCCATCGAATCGCAACAGCGCGAAGTCACATTCTCCGTGTCCGACATGACCTGCCCGATGTGCCCGATCACGGTGCGCAAGGCACTGGCCGGTGTCGACGGCGTAGTCGAGGCCGAAGCCTCGCTGGACGACAAGC
>JAIVHD010000183.1 GCA_020201235.1 Lysobacteraceae bacterium | reverse complement strand
ATCGGGTTGCGGAACTGGCCATTGGAAAAGAACTGCAGCGAACAGGCCTCACCGCGAATCTGATCGCAGGCGTTGTGGAAATATGCCAGATACTGGATTTCGGGAATCGGCAGGTAGCCCATGCTGGCATAGCCCTGGGCCAGACCGAGAATCGTGGTCTCATCGAGCAAGGTGTTGAAGACCCGGCGCCGGCCAAATCGCGACCATAAACCCCGCGTTACGGTATAAACACCGCCCTTGCGCGCCACGTCTTCGCCAAAAATCAGCGCTTCCGGATACTTCAGCAACAGGTCGTTCAATGCCCGGTTGATCTGCACAGCCAGGTGGCCCGGTTTCAGCGCTTCGGGCAATTGATCGGGACCGCCGAACAACCTTGCGCGGGTCACCTTTTCGGGTACGCGACGGCTCTCTGAGCGCACCGTGTTGGGCGATATCGGCGCCAGCGGCGCCACGATCGCATCATAGTCGGTCAGCCGCCCGCTCCGGTCCGCCCGATCTGCCGCGTCGAGGCATTTTTGTCGGAGGATTTCATAGCGCTGGCGAATACGCCCTGGCGTCATCAAACCCCGGGCGATCACCTGTTCGGCAGAACGCAGCAGCGGGTCTTTCGCTTCCGCAGCCGTCAGCTCATCGTCTGGACGGTAATCGATCTCGAAGTCGGTCCCGGCATGCCCCATGAGACGAGTCATCTGGAGGTGCAGGAAAACTGGCGTTCGACGCGCGCGACACAGGCTGATCGCCTCCTCGACCGGTCGATAGCCGTCGGCCAGATCCAGCCCGTTGGCCGCGCGATAAGTCAGCCCGTGACGGCGCGCCATGCTGTCATGAACCCAGTTGCGCGGCGTCGGCACCGAAATCCCCAATCCGTTGTCCTCGCAAACGAAAACTATAGGCACTGGCAGATTCTGGTGGCGCGACCACGCACAGGCGTTGAAAGCCGCCTGAGCAGCGGCATGGTTGAGCCCGGCATCGCCGAAACTACAAACGACGATGCTGTCATCCGGCACGGGTAGCGCATGGCCGTCGCGCCCCCCGCGGGCGATCGCCAACGCAGTCCCAACGGCTTTGGGGAGATGCGAACCAATCGTGGAGGTCTGCGGCAGCACCCACAGCGCACGGCTGCCCCACACCTTGTGCCGGCCACCGGAGGCAGGATCCTCGCGAGCGGCCGCAAACGACAAGCAGGTATCGTGAATGAAGTCGCTCGCTGGAAGCTTGCGATAGCGTTCGGCCATGAAAGCCCCGGCCCGGTAGTGCAGGAATGCCGGATCGGTAGCGCGAGTCAGCCGACCAACCAGAGCGTTGCCCTCGTGCCCGCTGGAACCGATGGTGTAGAAGACCTTGTTTTCGGCCCGTTTGACCCGGGCCATGAGATCGAGCTGACGCGAAGCCATCTGGCTGTCGAACAATTCCAGCAAATCAGCCGACGGGATGTCACCAGCTGCCAGCGCGCGAACCCGGCCCTCCTCCAGAGCGACCAGATGATCCAGAAAGGCCTTGTCGACGAGCTCGGCACGATTGATACGACGGGCCGCTGCCTGGGCCATGGCGGGTCTAATCCCCTGATAAACGCGAAGGCCCCAGATTACTTGAATTTACCCGGTTTCGGGTTCCTACCTCAGAGTTCCGCTTTCCGCTCCCGCTGCACAAACCGGGAAGCCATGCGATCAGAATGCGTTCAGGCCGGTCAACTCACGCCCCACGACCAGCTGGTGAACCGTTTCGGTACCTTCATACGTGATGACGGACTCCAGGTTGAGCAGGTGGCGGATGGCCACGTACTCCAGGGTAATGCCCGACCCGCCGAGCAGATCGCGACAGTCCCGTGCAATATCGAGGGCCGCGCGCACGTTGTTCCCCTTCGCCATCGAAATCTGAGTGGGATGGACCCGACCCTCGTCTTTCAGCCGCCCGAGTCGAAGCGCCATCAACTGCGCCTGGGTGATCCGCAAGGCCATGTCGGCCAGCCGGATCTGGACGGCCTGGTTGGCCGCCAGCGGACGACCGAACAGTTCGCGGTCGGCGGTGTAAGCCAGCGCCTCGCTCAGGCAGGCGATGGCCGAACCGATCGGCCCCCAGGTAATGCCGTAGCGAGCCTGACTGAGACACGACAACGGGCCTTTCAGGCCCCGCACCCCGGGCAGCCGGTTGGCTTCGGGGACGCGGATATTGTCGAAGTACAACTCAGAGGTCACCGAGGCCCTGAGCGACATTTTCGCTGTGATTTCACGCGCCTGGAAGCCGGGGCTGTCGGTTTCGACAATGAAACCCTGCACGCCGTCTTCGGTTCGCGCCCACACGATCGCGATCTGGGCCAGATTCCCGTTGGTAATCCACATCTTGGCACCGTTGAGAATCCAATCGTCGCCCTCTCGGCGGGCGTGCGTTTTCAAGTTGGACGG
>JAIVHD010000182.1 GCA_020201235.1 Lysobacteraceae bacterium | reverse complement strand
ATCTAATCCAACCCCGCCTCCCACTCCTCCCAAACGATCGCCAGCCACCGCCCCAGCCGCGCCTGGTCGAGCTGAAAGAACGGCACCCGCGTCACGTCGAATCCGTATTCGACCAGGTTCTGCTCCATCATTCGCGCGCCCAGCGGATTGACCGAATGAATGAACACCGGCACGTCCGGATCGATCAGCCGCCCCATCCGCTCGACCACCTGCCGGCCGCTCAATTGAAGCTCGGATTCCAACGCCACGGCCTGATCCAGATCGTGATCGAGCAGAACCCCGGCATACACCCGCCCGGCATCCAGCTCCAGCACCTTCAGGGCCCGCCCGGCGCTCTTGACGAACGTTATGCGGAAATCGTCCGGAATCCACTCCCGGAACAGCCTTTCGCGCTCCGCGCTGTCCTCCACGATCAACAACCGGCAGAATTGCTTCTTTCCTGGATCTTTCTGCATCGCCGAAACTCCGAATGGGCCCGTCAGAACAACGCGCAGCCACCTGAAATTTTCAACCGTCTTCTCCCTTTCCCGCAGGAGCCTGCTTGCAGGCGAACAACCAAGCCGGTGCGTTTCGGCCACGCCTCAACCGCACGCTACAAAATCCAAGCTATGCCCGGAAAGGGTGCCGTCGAGCACAGCGAAACGCGCCGTCCTTGGCTGTTTTCTGAACGTTAGAACCCGTAAATACTAAACCCGCCGTCCACGGTAATGACCTGGCCGTCGATGTAGCCGGCTGCCGGCATGCACAGAAAGGCGATGGTTTCGGCCACTTCCTCGGGCCGGCCGATTCGGCCCATGGGCGTACGCGCCAGCACTTCGGCGCGATAATCGGGGTCGCACAACACCTGGTCGGCCAGCGGCGTTGCGATGTACCACGGCGCGACGGCGTTGACGCGGATGCCGTCGCCGGCCCATTCCACGGCCAGATTGCGCGTCATCTGGTTGATCGCGGCCTTGCTCATGGCGTAGGCCACGCCGGTGCGCAGGTGCGTGTGGCCGGCGACCGACGAGACATTGACAATGCTGGCATTGCCGGCCAAGCGCAGCAGGCCGTGCGCGGCACGCGATAGCGCCAGCGCGGCCAACAGGTTGGTTTCGAGAACCGAGCGAATCTCCCCGTCGCTCAATTCCAGCGCCGGCTTGCGGATGTTGAAGCCTGCATTATTGACCAGGATATCCAGTCGACCTACATGCTCGGTGATCGCCTCGATCGCCCTTGCACGGTCGGCCTCGCTGGACACATCACCCGGCAGGGCATGCACGCGATGCCCCTTTTCGGACAACGCCGTGGCTTGTTTTTGAAGTGCTGCGCCGCCGCGCGCCATCAGCCAGACCTCGGCGCCGAGGTCGGCCAGCGTGCCGGCTACGGTTTTTCCAATGCCGCGCGATGCGCCGGTAACCAGCGCGATACGGCCATCCAGCCGCCAGGGATTTCGGCTTGTGTTCATGGCTGCTATGATCGCATGTAGAGTCGCACGTAGAGTCGCACGTAGAGTCGCACGAAAAAAACATGCAATTGCCGGACCGATGGGCAATCTGCCGAGCGCAGTTGATCGACAGTCCTACAGAGACGGTCTGCACGTTCTACAATTCAAACATTAATAGGCATGGACAGCATACATGGTGGACCAATCCCCTGACCCGAACGACGAGTACCCGCCGCACCGTCAGCCGGGCATGCCGGGTGACGGTGCGATGGAGCATCGCATTCGCTCGATCATCCGCTGGAATGCAATGGCCATGGTGGTGCGCGCATCGCGACGCGGCGGCGAGCTGGGCGGGCATATCGCCAGCTTTGCATCGGCGGCAACGCTCTACGATGTCGGCTTCAACCACTTCTTCAAGGGCCCCGACCACCCCGACGGTGGCGACCTGGTGTATATCCAGGGCCACTCCTCGCCCGGCATTTATGCTCGCGCCTTCCTGGAGGGCCGACTCAGCAAGCAACAGCTCGACGGTTTCCGCCAGGAGGTCGACGGCAAGGGCCTGAGCTCGTACCCGCACCCGTGGCTGATGCCGGATTTCTGGCAGTTGCCGACCGTGTCGATGGGCCTGGGTCCGATTATGGCGATTTATCAGGCGCGCTTTCTCAAGTATCTGACCAACCGCGAAATGGCCGACGCCGGCAAGCGTGACGTTTGGTGCTTCATGGGCGATGGCGAGTGCGACGAGCCGGAATCGCTGGGCGCGATTTCACTGGCTGGGCGCGAAAAGCTCGACAACCTGACCTTCGTCGTCAATTGCAACCTGCAGCGCCTCGACGGTCCGGTGCGCGGAAACGGCAAGATCGTGCAGGAACTCGAAGGCGTGTTTCGCGGCGCTGGCTGGAACGTTATCAAGGTGCTGTGGGGTTCGTACTGGGATCCGCTGCTGGCGCGTGACACCAAGGGTCTGCTGCGCCGCCGCATGCAGGAAGTGGTCGATGGCGACTACCAGAAGTACAAGGCCATGGATGGCGCGTTCGTGCGCGAGCACTTCTTTGGTGCCTACGACGAGTTGAAGGAGATGGTCGCCGATATGAGCGACGAGGACCTGTGGCGCCTGAATCGCGGCGGCCATGATCCGCACAAGATCCATGCCGCCTACCGGGAGGCCAGTCAGCACGAGGGTCGGCCGACGGTTATCCTGGCCAAGACCATCAAGGGTTATGGGCTGGGCAAGTCCGGCGAAGGCATGAACATTTCGCACCAGACCAAGAAACTCGACGAACAGGGCGTCAGATATTTCCGCGACCGCTTCAACGTGCCGGTCCCGGATGAGGATCTGGCCGAGGTGCCCTACTACCATCCGGGTGCCGATTCCGACGAGGTGCGCTACCTCAAGAAGCGCCGCTCCGAGCTGGGCGGATTTCTGCCGCAGCGCAATGCCGGCACCGATACGCTAGAAATCCCGGAGCTGGATGCCTTCGAAAGCATCCTGAAGGGCTCCGGCGAGCGCGAGATCTCGACCACCATGGCGTTTGTTCGAATTCTCGCTGTGCTGTTGCGCGACAAGAATGTCAAGGATCACATCGTCCCGATCATCTGCGACGAGGCGCGGACATTCGGCATGGAAGGACTGTTTCGCCAGATCGGCATCTATGCGCCCTCCGGCCAGCTCTACGATCCGGTCGATTCCGATCAGCTTGCGTATTACAAGGAGGACCGTAAAGGCCAGGTGCTGCAGGAGGGCATTACCGAGGCCGGGTCGATGAGTTCATGGATTGCTGCGGCCACCAGCTATGCCAACAACGGCTTGCCGATGATCCCGTTCTACGCCTTCTATTCGATGTTTGGCTTCCAGCGCATCGGTGACCTGGCTTGGGCGGCCGGCGACCAGCGCGCGCGCGGCTTCCTGATCGGCGGCACATCGGGCCGTACCACCCTTAACGGCGAGGGCTTGCAGCACGAAGACGGTCATAGCCATATTCTGGCCGGCACCATCCCGAATTGTGTCAGCTACGATCCGACCTTCGGCTACGAACTGGCCGTGATCATCCAGGACGGCCTGCGACGGATGTACATCGACCAGGAAGACGTGTATTACTACGTCACGACGCTCAACGAAAACTACCACCACCCCGAAATGCCCGAAGGCTGCGAGGAAGGCATCCGCAAGGGCATGTACCTGTTGCGCGATGCCGGTTCGAGCAGCGGCGCTTCCGGCCAGCGCAGTGAACCGATCGTGCAATTACTGGGCAGCGGCGCGATTTTGAACGAAGTCATCGCCGCGGCTGATCTTCTTCAGAGCCGCTTCCAGGTCAGTAGCGATATCTGGTCGGTCACCAGCTTCAACGAACTGCGCCGACAGGCGGTCGCCGTCAGTCGTCGCAACCGGCTCAAGCCCGACCAGCAAGACGAGCTGCCCTACATCAGCCAATTGCTGTCCGACCGGCACGGCCCGGTTGTAGCCGCGACCGATTATGTTCGTGCCTATGCTGATCAGGTTCGCGAATTTGTGCCCCAGCGCCAGTATCTGGTCTTGGGCACCGACGGTTTTGGCCGCTCCGATACGCGTGAAAACCTGCGTCGATTCTTTGAGGTCGACCGCAATCACATCGCCTATGCGGCAATGACCGGTTTGTACAAGCGCGAGCAGATTAGCCG
>JAIVHD010000181.1 GCA_020201235.1 Lysobacteraceae bacterium | reverse complement strand
CCGTAGCCCGGATCGCGATCGCCTCTGACGCGCACCGACAGCGTCTCGTCGTCGGCGGTGCTGCCGTGGATGAGGATGTTGAAGAACCCGGCTTCGCGCTGGGCCGCATTTGGTCCTTCGCCAGGTTTTGGCAATGCCCACTTTTTGAGCAGCGCCCGGGTTGGCCCGAGGCTGGCCCCGAGCGCAAACCCGCCCATGGCCAGTGACAGCGAGACCGCCTTGGCCCGGCCGCCCAGTCCGCGACCCGTAAGGACGGCCTCGTCGTAGCGAAAATCCGGGCCGTAGGCGTTTTGTTGCAGCGCGTTGGCGCGATGCACGACCCGCGTGTTGATCGCCGCCATAATAAAGGGTGCCATCCAGCTGCCGATCACCTGGTCATATTGCGGACCGCTGACGTAGGGCTGACGCGGCCCCTTGCGCGCGTCTGGCGGACACAGTGCATAGGGGTTCTTCAGGACTTTTGCAGTCGTCGGGTTGCGCCGGGACTCCTCGACGATATTGAGCATGCTGGCAAAAGTGCCGCCGCTAAGGCCGCCTTTAGCCGCCTTGACGCGCATCCGGACGCGCGCCAGCGGCTTGCCGTAGCGCTCCAGCGCGGCCCGCTGCAAAAACCACACGCCCAGATCAGACGGGATCGAATCGAAGCCGCAGCAGTGCACGATCCTCGCCCCACTGGCACGCGCGGCCTGACCGTGGGCATCAATCATCTCGTGCATCCACGGCACTTCGCCGGAAAGATCGCAGTAATCGGTGCCGACCGCGGCGCACGCGGCGACCAGCTCGGAGCCGTGCAGCGCGTAGGGCCCGACCGTGGTGCAAACCACCGAGGTCTGGGCGACCATGGCATCAAGCGAGTCACGATCGTGGCTGTCGGCGATCACCAGCGGCAACTGGCTGGCTGCGTCGCCGAGGCCGGCACGGACCTGTTCGAGCCGCTCGCGGCTGCGCCCGGCCACGGCCCAACGCAGATCGCCGCGCGCGCCGTGGCGCTGCAGCAGAAATTCCGCCACCAGCCGGCCGGTAAACCCGGTCGCGCCCATCACAACGATATCGAATTTTTTCTCGGCCATGACAACACCTTTCCCGATTCAGATTTCGAGACGATAGCACGCCGTGCCGCGGTGCGCCGCAACGCCCCGGCAACGGCGCTGGCCAAGCCGGGGCGTTGCGATCATCGCAAACGGCTGCCGGTCTGCCGGCTGCCGCAGCTTTGAGCGGAGCGCAATCAAGGCTTGCCTCGGACACTTCATTCTGGTACTTTAACGTCGCCGTAACATTTGGGTTCGGCGTTGGGCAGCTAACATTCATCCGGAGGGATACGCAACATGAATATATTGACCAGAATTCAACGGTGCGGGCAGGGCTTGGCGCTGGGATTGGCTCTTGCCGGCACCGGGTTTGCCAGTGTTGCACAGGCGCAAAGCAGTAGTGACGAAGAAGAGGCGGGCGCGCAGCTCGATCGGGTTGAAGTGACCGGTTCTCGCATCCGGCGCGCCGGAGTCGAGGGTGCCAAACCCATCCTGCGCATCAGCCGCGAAGATATCGAAAACAGCGGCCTGACATCGCTGGGCCGGTTGCTGCAGGAACTTTCCATCTCCGGCTCGTCGCTGAATACCGGTTTCAATTCCAGCGGCAACTTCGGCTTTCCGCCCGATGGCGGCGGGATCGGGGCCGGCTCCTCGCAGCTCAATTTGCGGAGCCTGGGTTCTAACCGCACGCTGATCCTGGTCAACGGCCAGCGCTGGGTGCCGGGCTCGTCGGCCAGCGGTGTGCCCTCGGCGGTAGATCTGAACACGATTCCGATTACCGCAGTCGAGAGCATCGAGGTGCTCAAGGACGGTGCCTCCACGGTTTATGGTGCCGATGCAATTGCCGGGGTGGTCAACATTATTACGCGCTCCGACTTTAGCGGCTTTGAGGCCAATGCCTATGCCGGTCAGTTCGTCGATGAGGACGATGGTGCGCAACAGCAGTACGATGTTTCGCTCGGACAGACCGGCGAACGCTCGCATGTGTTTTTCAACCTGAGCCTGACCGACCAGAGCACCGTCGAGGCCGGCGATCGGGCCCTCTCCAGGTTTCCAGTGCCGGGGACTGGCCTGACGCGGGGCAGTTCCGGCACGCCGCAGGGGCGTTTCATTTTCACTGTGCCGGGTAATCCCAGTGGCTTTGGCGGCTTGTGCAGCCCGGTCGATACAAACGATGACGGAATGCCCGACTCGAGTTCCTGCGACTTGACCACGCCGCGCGGTACAAGCTTTGCGGGCGGCCAGCCCAGCTTCCCCAACGACTTTATTCCATTTTCCAACGATGAGCGCTTCAATTTTGCGGATTTCAATCTGGTGCAGACGCCCAGCAAGCGCCTGAGCGCATGGGTCGAGGGGCGTTATGACTTTGTCCAGGATGGAAATTTAAACGTCTCGGGCTACAGC
>JAIVHD010000236.1 GCA_020201235.1 Lysobacteraceae bacterium | reverse complement strand
CGGGGTTTGGGCAATTGCCGCCGAACGGATTGGTGGTGGCGGCCAGAAACACGCCGCCGCTGTTAATTACGGCCGGGTCCGGCGGATTGACGTTGGTGCCTTCAGGGGCACCGGGTGTTCGGCAAGTCGGCCATTCGTAGTTCCAATACACGACAATCGAAGGTGCCGCGCCCGCAGTTACGCCGCAGTGGGTCGCGGTGACAAACAGCATGCGCTGGTCGGCTGCGGTGTTGTTCAGCAGTGAGCCGGTACACGCGGCCACGCCGTTGCGAGAATAAGCGCCGACCGAGCGCCGCGGGTCGTTCCACGGATCGTCGTCGGCTAGGCAGGCGACATCCATGTTGCATGAACCCGATTTGCTGCCGTCGCCGCCGCCCTTGCCGCAGGCTGTGCTCTTTTTGCCGTCACCGACGGTTTCATTTTGCTGGCGGTATTGCAGCGCGGCACGGCCGAACGCCCGGTAGCCCTGGTTGACCCGCACAAGTTCAAGTGATACGCGGGCGCGCTGCTCGTGCGCGACGTTGAGTTCGATCACGACGTCGTTACCGGCCACGATCGGTGTCCAGAACTGCCGGTGCGATTCGTTGATCTCCGAACCGTACGGGCCCAGCACCTCGAACCGATCCATCTCGCCGCGCTGTGCGGCACCAACGCTATAGATGTACAAGCGCGCCGCGGCTGGCAGAAAAACGTTGTCGAACCCGAAATTGAGCGAAACCGCCTGTTCGGCCGTAACCCGGTAACGCCAGATGCTCGATTCACCCGATTCCGTCCAGGTGCCGGCATTGAACGGAGAAATTGCAATTTCCCGGCCAACGGCAAAGCGCGGCGGCTCTCCCAGGGCCTCGTTGAACTCGTCCTCAAAAGCGAGCTGCTCAAGGTCCAGAGCCTCGTAGTCGATCCGCTCGAGTTGATCCAGCGCCAGCCTTTGGCCAGAAGTCCAGCTATCAGGCGGCTTGGCCGCAAAGGCTGTTGCGGCCAGCGCCAACATAATGGTCGCGCCGATGATTTGTCCCCAATATCGCATTGTCATTCCCTGATCGCTGATGATGTTCCTCTATAATTAACATCTTCAGCTCAACCCGTCAATAGTGCGCGCGACGCAAGTTCTGCCCTCGCTATTTCCGACGCTGTCCGGCCGGGGATCTCGCACCGTTTACCGAGCACTTTTTTTCAACGCCTGGCTTGACCCCGTTTTATTTACTACCCCACCGACTGTGGCACCGCCATGCCCCGCATCTGGGGCGTTTCGCTCGGTCGCGTCTTTGTATCCAGCCGGTGAACTCGAACCCGAGGGCGTGAAGTGGCATACACGCCGGAATTCAGAGCAACTTTTGCAGCGGAGTGGAAGTTTTGCGCGGACTTGCCCGACCGCCCATGGGGCGCGGCGGCCAGCGGCCGCCGCGGTATTCAGAGGTTCACTAACGGCGTCGAGGCTTGACGCTCAGCGTTCTTGGCCGAATCCGAAAGTGCCGTTCATCATCGGGAAATGGCCGGGGAAAGAGCAGAAGAACTTGTAATTGCCGCCTGCTTGCATCGCCGAGGTGTCGAAGGTGATGGTGACCTCATCGCCGCCGCCGACCACGCTCGTGTGCGCGATCACCCGGTCATCGCCGGGCTCGACGTACTCGTTGTCAAGTCCGGCCTGCATGCCGTCCTGGTAGGCGGCCTGCGCATCGGCCTCGGTGGTGAGCACCCCTTGGGATCGGAGCCCGACGGATCGCCGCCGGGCTACGGGTCGCGCGTCAGGGTTGACGGACGATGATGCGGCCTTTCATGTAGGGGTGGGGCGTACAGATATAAGTGTATTCACCCGATTCGTCGAACGCCACGCTGGCGCTCTCGCCATGGCCCAGAAGAGGGGTCGCGAAGCGCTTGGGGCCGAGCGTGCCCACCGCATTGTGCACGCCCGAGAACTCGCCGGCCAGGTAGGTAAACACATCCTCGTTGACCCAGGTGACCTTTGTTCCAGGCTCGATCTCGATGACCTTCGGGTAGAAGGAGTTGCCGATGATTTCGACCACTACTTCCTCGACCTCCGGTCCGTAGGACACCACGCGGTCGGCGCGTGCGGCCATCCCTTTTCCGGCAGAGCCGGGGGCGAACGGCGAGATCGTGCGCGTGGCCGATGCGGCGATTTCAGCCATCTCGTCATCGGACCACTTCGGCCCCTCCGCCAGCACGGTCTTCGGTGTGTCTGCGTCCTTGTCGGCTACCAGCAACCCGATCGCGCCGCGGCTGGTCGAGCCCACCGCGTGGCTCAGCATCGTGTAGGCGCCTTCATCGGGCGGTACGCGGAACTCGATGACCCACGAGTCGGATGGGCCCGAGGTGACCGTCTGACCGCCGGCCATCCAGGCCTCCGGATGCCCTTGCCAGTAGACGTAGTCCCAGATGATGCCGACGATATGAAACGTCGATACGAGATTGGGACCGACGTTCAGGTAGTTGATTCGAACGTAGTCGCCGGGCTTGGCGGTAATCGGTTCCTCGATGTAGCGGAACACGCGACCGTTGAATGCCGTGTACATCGGCGCGCCCTCGATGGCGTCCCTGCCGCTGGCGTAGAACTCGTTTTGCAGCAGGTACAGCTCCAGGTCCGGCTTCTTGCCGAGTTCCTGTTCAAGCTTGTATTTCGCTTCTTTCGGCTCGACCACGATCATGCCGTACTGGCCGAAGATCACGTGCATCGGTATCGCGTGGCATGCGGCACGGTGCCGGTGTTGGTGATCGTGATCCTGACGACGTCGCCCTCGGTCACGCGCAGCGTGGGGCCGGGAACACCGCCGTTGGCCAGGAAGCCGTCGTACATCACGCCCTGGCCGAGGTAGGTCTGGCCCTCGTCCAGCGAGATATTGAAGGTGTGATCCGGCTCGATGTCCTGCGGAACGAAGCCGGTGGCCGGAATCGACAGGCCTTGGTCGCGCGAGATCACCTCGATGAACTCCGCGCCCTCGAACATCGGGTCGAGCTTGGCCGCCGCCGCGGATGCCGCCGAACCGGTGCCGCCGGCATCCAGAGACTCCAGCGGGAGACCGCGCTGATTGTCGATGGCAGCCAGAAGGTCGCGGCTCATGAGGCTGCCGCTACGCTCGTGCGTCAGCTCGTGCAGCAGCGTGTCGTTGCACGAATCGCATGCCCGGGCTTCGGGCGTGTAGAGTCCGACGGCAGAGCCCAGCGCTACCAGCAGGGCCAGTGAGGTGCCGGTAACGGCACCGCGCCATGATCTTGATTTGTTTGTGTTCATATCAACCTCGTCTGTCTTGCGTGAATTTCAAAAGCAACGTTTCATCGTTGCAGTTGCATCAGGTAGGCGACAACATCCTGAATTTCCTCGTCGCCGAGTGTGTGGCGGAATGCCGGCATGGTGCCGGCCTTGTCGACCGCCATGCCGCCGTCGCGAATGGCCGTCTCGAAGCGGGCCGCGTCGGGCTCGACTTCGGTGAAGTCCGTCGGCGGCGGTTCGAATGCACGGCCCTCCTGGCCGTCGCCGCGTCCGGCCGGGCCATGGCAGCTCGCACAATGGCGCAGGTACAGCGCCTGTCCGCTGTCACCGGCGCTGTCACCGGCTGCCGGTGGCTCGTCGGCCAGCGAAGCCGTGCCGACTACTGCGACGGCGAGAGCAGCAAACCGGATCCTCGTCGTCAGGCTTTGCAGCGTGTTCTGGATTCGTTTCATGCTGTGGCTGTACCCAATGTCGTCTTTCGGTTTCGGGGCATGCGGCCCTAAAGATGTATCTTAAATACATTATAGCAAGAATCGAGCATAAAAGATGCATTCAATTTACTTATTCAAAATTAAAAAGAAAGCGGCGTCAGGCGTCCTTTCTTTCAACAGTCACGGTCATTCATTGGCCCGTGAGGAAGTTGAAATGCGTCAGTCTTCCGGCAACCCGGTAAATTTTTTGCCAGTGCAGGAATCTACAGCAGGGGTTCGAGCTTCTCCAACAGCGTCTCGGCGTCATGAGCGCCCAGCAGGCGTTCGCGAACCGTGCCCTGGCGGTCGATCAGTAGGGTCAGCGGAACCGTGATCGCGCCGAAGTGCTCTTTCGCTTGTTCCATCGAGCCCAGCCACAGCGGATAGCTCGGTTCCAGCTCCAAACGCCGCCGCCAGAATGACAGCACCTGGGACTCGGCGCCGGAATCCACGGCGAGGCCGACAACGGTGGCATTTCGCGGTGCGATTCGCCGCTGCAGTTCGACCAGTTCGGGAATCTCGCCGATGCACGGCGCGCACCAGATCGCCCAGACATTGAGTACCACCGTCTGGCCGCGATAATCGAGAAGCGACTCGGTACCGCCGCCGATGCGATCGAACTCGGCATTCTCGTCGGCCCAGCCTCGCGAAACCGGGCTCAGCATTGCGGCAAAAAGCAGAACCATCATTGTTGTTCCAGATATGAAGCGCATGTCGGGGTGTCTCGAAAAAGGTCGCGAAAAAAAGCCAGGCCAGCCGATCACGGCAGTGCCAGAGTGAACATGAACCAGAATTTGGTCACGCCGCGCAGGGCGGGATCATCTTCGGCCACGTGGGCTACTTTGACCAGCAGCGAGCGGGTCCGATGCAGCTTCACTGAAAGCGAACCGTCAAATTCATCGCCCAGCGTCGTGCTGCCGGTCTCGGTCCGGAACCGATGCCAGGTTAAATTCCAGCCGAATCGTCCCTGGTTGCCCGTGAATCCGGCGTAGAAATCGTCCAGCCCGCGGTCCGGCGTGGCCAAAAAACGATCGGCCCAGCCGTTGAACGCATGCAGCGTGGCCAAGGGTGTTCGAAAGGCCTCGCCTGTATTGCGCGAGCCTCCGAGGCGTTCAAAGCCGACGACGGGCTTGAAGCGCGGCTCCAGCCCCAGATCGACGCGCAGGTGGAAATAATCGGCGTCGTAATCGGTCGCGTTGTCGCCGGCTTCGACCTGGTGCGCATACTCGGCCAGCCAGTTCACAGGCCGGTCCGCGCCAAGCGTTGTGGTACCCGAATAACGCAGCCCGAAGGTGCGATTCGACAGCGCCTGCTGGTCCTCGTCCTCGATGTTGTAGAGATAGCCGACAAGCGTATGGCCGTCGGCGACTCTGAACGATGCATTGACCAGATGGGTGTCATGGTCGTGATCGCCGGCCGGCACTGCGCTGTCGAAAATCCGGTTGACATGACCGACATAGCTGTAGAACAGTTTCCACCGATCCTGCTGCCATTCCAGGCTGGCGCCGTCGTAGGTCTGTTCGTTCTGGCGCCATCCCACATTGCCGACGAAGCGGTCGTTGTCGAGCTTGATGCGCTGGCGCCCGGCCCGCATCGCAAGCCTGTCATCAGGCGACAAACCCAGCCAGGCCTGATTGATGCGCGTGTCCTCGGCGTCGGCGACCACGGGAAAGCGGGCGCGGTCGGGCGAGGCGCCCGCGCCGGCGTTGAAGTCGTCGAACACAATCTCGCGCACATCGGAGAACTCAATGAACGCCTGCAGCCCGTTGTAGCTTCCGGTCTTGAGGTTCAGCCGGGTGCGCAGCGTGGAGGCCTCGGCGTTTTCGGCGAAACCGCTTTCTTCAACCCGTTCAATCCGGTGACGGAAATCCAGGCCCCACTGGCTCTGGCGCAACGCTCCAGCCAGGCTGTCATCTGCGGCCGAGCTGCCTGTGGTCAGCATCAGTGCTGCGGCCAGCAATCGATATTTCGGCCAGGTGAACGACATTAACCGACTCCTTGTGAGCGCTTAAAAAAGTATATTCGCCGATCGACTCGGTGCCTGCAAAGGGCTTGCGGGTCGGGTCAGCTCGATCTGAGCAGCAACTTCATCTTTGCTGCATCGCGCTTGTCGAGCAGGTCGGCCAGCGTGTAGCCGCGCAATACATCGAGATAGGCACGCGTGGCGCGGGCCAGCATCGGCGGCAGTCGGCAGGCCGGGGTAATCACGCATTCATTGTTGTCGCGAAAACACTCGACCATGGCGAAATCGGGTTCCATCTCGGCGACGACGTCGGCTAAATTGATCTGCTCGGGGGAGCGCGGCAGTGTGAGGCCGCCGCCGCTGCCGCGCGCCGAGACGACGAAACCGGAGCCGGCCAGTTGTTGCACCACTTTCATTAGATGATTGCGCGAGATGCCGTAGCCTTCGGCGATTTCCTGGATGGTGCAGCGACGATCCGGATGCAGCCCGAGATAGATCAGGACGCGTATTGAAAAATCAGTGTATTGGGTCAGTCTCACCGGAGGGTCCTCGAGATGCTGTGCGGCATGATCAGCCCGGGTGGCCGTCGATGCGCGGGCGCAGCAGTTTGGGAAAGAATAGCAAACCGAACAGGGCGAACGCGGCGATCCAGGCCAGGCCGGCCAGCGTCAGCGCAAAGCCGTGATCGAAGCCCCCGATTGCGTTGCCAATGCGCGCGATTGCCGCGATGGCTATCGATACAAACATGATCCAGCCACCTCGCGGCAGTCGCAATTCGTGGCCGGTGTGGCCCAGCGTGGCGCGTGCCATCACGCCGAGTATCAGCGTGCCCATGGCACCGACGCCGAGTGCATGTATCCATGTGCTGGCTGGCAGTGCGAAAGTATGGCTGGCGATACCGCGCAGCAGCAGCGCGACCACGATCCAGGCATAACCCAAGTGCAGCACCCAGACCAGCGGATCGCGCCAGGCGCGCCAGCCCTGCCAGTCGAGCAGTCTGGCCAGGTGGGCCAGACCCGCAGCCAGGGCGATCGTGCCGACAATCTGTGCCGGGGCGGAAAACAGCGTTGCCAGGCCAAGCACGACGATCAGCGCCAGCGCCAGAATATCCAACCAGCCATGAACCCGGACTGCTTTGGCGTTGAGTCCCCGTTTGAGCAGCCAGTTACGGGTAAATGCCGGGCCGATCCGGCCAGCGATGATGGCCATCAAAAGCAACACAAGGTCCAGCGCCAGGATGTTCGCTTTTTGCGCCAGCGGCGCGAATCCCTGCATCAGGTTGGTCGCGAACAGTGCGGCAAGCACAACCACGATCAGCAGGTTGCGCCGGTTGCCGGTTTTCACAATTGGCCAGGCCATGGCAAGGGCCAGTGCCGGCAGAAACAGCAGATCGATGCCTTCGGCGATCCGGCCGGCCGGGTTCGCCGCACCGGTGTCGGTGACCCAGAAGACCACTCTGCCGGCCAGCCAGAGCAGCCATAGCAGTGCAAGCGGGGCACCGGCCACCGGCCGGGTCCCGGTCCACTTGGGCACCGCGGTCAGCAAAAAGCCGGCAATCGCGGCGACGACCACGCCGTGGATCATTTCATGGGCATGCCAGTTGTTCGGCTGCGACCCGGCCATGCTCCAGCCAAACGTGAACACGCCAATCCAGGCGGTCATCAAGACGATGGCATAAAGTGCGCACGCGGAAAAGAACGGACGAAAACCCGCCGCAAACACGGTCCGGAAGATCTGCATCAGGACGACTCCACGGGTTCGGGGCGGGCAAGCAGGTAAGTGGCAACGGCGACGAACAGGACCGCCAGCGCCGCCAGAATGCCCGAATGCACATCGCTCAGCCAAAGCCCAAACCAGCTTACAGTCATCATCGAGCAGGCCAGCCACTTGGCCCGGCTCGATACCGCACGCTGTGTCTGCCAGGCCTGGACCGATGGACCGAACCGCGGGTGGGTGAGAATCTTTTCGTGCAATTTCGGCGCGCCGCGCGCGGACGCCCAAAGCGCGACCAGTATGAACGGTGTGGTCGGCAGCAATGGTAGCAGCAGGCCCAGCGTTCCGGCGCTGAGTGCGGATACTGCCAGTACCCTGTAGCCCAGTATCGATGTCGGATGCAGTTTCATGCTGATGTCAATCATGTCAGACGAGCCCGGAGTTCAAGATGCATTTAGTATACACATTCAGCATAAAGGTATGTAGAATACATCTTAAGTCGTCGATGCCCGACGGCTGGCCATTGACCGGCCTCTGATTATCAGGAATTTTCAAGGAGAAAAAGCATGAATCCGACGCGACGCCTGTGGTGGGTTCTGGGAGTGATGTTCGTCGTTTCGTTCGGCGCGCTGTTGCTGATCGGTTCCGAGATCTATCGCGAAATGCCACCGATACCGGAGACGGTTGTCAGCGAAGACGGCGACCTCATCTACACGCGTGACGATATCCAGCGCGGGCGCCAGGTCTGGCAGACCCTGGGCGGCCAGCAGGTCGGCTCGGTCTGGGGACACGGGGCCTACGTGGCACCCGACTGGTCGGCCGACTGGCTCCATCGCGAGGCCGTGGCGCTGCTCGATATCTGGTCGAAACAGCAGTACGGAATTGAATTCGACCGACTCGAGCCCGAGGCCCAGGCCGGGTTGAAAGCGAGACTGGTCGGCGAGATGCGAACCAACACCTACGATCCGCAGACCGGAAGCATCACAGTTTCCAGCGAACGGGCCGAAGCGATAGCGCAGGTGCATTCTCACTACCGTGATCTGTTCGGCAACGGCGCCGAGCAGGAATCGCTACGCGAGCAATACGCAATCGCCAACGATGCGATCAGCTCGGTCGAGCATCGCGAACTGATGCCGGCGTTCTTCCATTGGGCCGCCTGGGCGGCGACCACCGAACGCCCGGACAGCGATATCACCTATACCAGCAACTGGCCGCACGAACCGCTGGTGGGCAATAGCCCGACCACCGGTACGGCAATGTGGTCCATGGCGTCCATCATCCTGCTGCTGGCCGGTATCGGCGCGCTGTGCTGGTATTACGTGGCGACGAAACACGAAGGGGAGCTTCCGACGCCGCCCAACTCCGATCCGCTGCTATCGTCGAACCCGACCGCATCGCAGCGTGCGGTCGCCAAGTACTTCTATACCGTCGTCGCGCTGTTCATCGCGCAGATGCTGATGGGCATGATTACCGCCCACTACGCGGTCGAAGGCCACGGTTTCTACGGCTTCAACCTGTCCGAATGGTTGCCGTACTCGGTCGCGCGCACCTGGCATACCCAGCTCGGCGTGTTCTGGATTGCCACGGCCTGGCTGGCCACCGGCCTGTACGTGGCGCCGGCCATCTCGGGGCATGAGCCGAAATTCCAGACGCTTGGCGTCAACGTGCTTTACGTGGCCCTGCTGGTCGTCGTGGTGGGGTCCATGGCCGGCGAGTGGTTCGGCGTGATGCAGCGCTTCGACCTGGACACCAACTTCTGGCTCGGCCACCAGGGCTGGGAATACGTCGACCTGGGCCGCTTCTGGCAGATCCTGCTGTTTGTCGGGCTGATGATCTGGCTTGCGCTGGTTGCCCGCTCGCTGTGGCCGGCGTTGAAACAGCCTTCCGAGAACCGCGCACTGATCACCATCCTGTTCCTGTCGACCATCGCCATAGGCCTGTTCTACGCCGCCGGTCTGACCTGGGGCAAGCACACCCACTTGTCGATGGTGACCTACTGGCGCTGGTGGGTGGTGCATCTGTGGGTCGAAGGATTCTTCGAGGTCTTCGCCACCGCGGTGGTTGCGCTGCTGTTCACTCGAATGGGGCTCATTCGTGCGCAGCTTGCAACCCATGCGACGCTGTTTGCCACCATCATTTTCCTGTTGGGCGGCATACTCGGGACCTTGCACCATTTGTACTTCGCCGGCACGCCTACTTCGGTGATCGCGGTCGGGGCGGTATTCTCGGCGCTGGAAGTGGTGCCGCTGGTGCTGATCGGCTTCGAGGCCTATGAAAACTTCCAGTTGCGCAAGGCCGCGGTCTGGGTGCAGCGCTACAAATGGCCGATCCTGTTCTTCGTCTCCGTGGCGTTCTGGAACCTGGTCGGTGCCGGCCTGCTCGGCTTTTTGATCAACCCGCCGATATCGCTTTATTACATCCAGGGCCTGAACACCACGCCGGCCCATGGTCACGCGGCGTTGTTCGGCGTCTACGGCATGCTCGGCATCGGATTGCTGCTGTTCGGGCTGCGCGGCCTGACCCGCGATTCGGCCTGGAACAGCCGGTTGCTGAAACCGACATTCTGGATGCTCAACATCGGTCTTGCCGCCATGGTGTTCGGCTCGCTGCTGCCGGCCGGCGTTTACCAGGCCTACTGGTCGATCACCGAGGGCCTGTGGTACGCGCGTTCGCCCGAAATCATCCATTCGACGTGGATGGAAACCATGGTCTGGATGCGGGTGCCCGGCGACATCATCTTTGCCGGCGGCGGTGCATTGCTGGCCTGGTTCGTGTTTGGCCTGTGGCGCGGCGGACGGGCCGAATCAGCACCCGTCGGCTCGGTCACGGCCGAAGCGCCAGCCCGCGCCTGATCTGCTGCGGCTTAGTACCCTCGGGCATGACGCAGGCGGTCTCAGACCGTGTGTATAGGTGTGCCCGAGGGTATTTAGGCCGCACTCCCGCAACGCCGCCCGATTTTTCGGGCGGCGTTTTTCTGCGCGCAATTGGTATCGAAGTAAAAGCAAAGACCAGACTGCGCTAGCGACTGTCGCTGATTGGCAATCCCAGCGGTTGCAGCGGGAGTTCGCTACACTAGGCGACCAACGCAAGGCGCGCCATAGGTGCCGCCAAGGGGAGTACGAGCGATGCCGCCTGTTGTGAAAAATTCCGTCGATGTCCGCTAACGCCGACAACATCCGAAGTGCCAGCCCGTCCCCTGACATGAAGTTTGTGCAGGCAAAAGCGCAGTGGATTTCAGTGCTGGACGCGCTGCCGTATGCCAGCGCGCTTGGCCGGGGCAGGGAGAACCTCCCCAGGTTGACGGAATGGCTCGAACTGCTGCGCTCACAGCATGAACCGCTGGGTGCGATGATTTTGGCCCATGGTGGGCTCTTGTTACGCGGTTTGCCGGTGAACTCTGCCGAGGAATTTGAAGCGGTGGCGGCCGAATTCCTGCCCGTGCAGGAGCGCTACATCGGCGGTGTGTCGCGACGGTCGCGGGTGCACAATAATGTTTACAACACCACTGAAGCCCCAAGCAATCTGGTGATCGAACAACATCTGGAAGCCACGCACACGCCGCTGCCACCCGAGCGCATCGTTTTCAATTGTCAGATCGCCCCACAGCATGGCGGCGAGACACCCATGGCCAGTTTTGTTGAGTTGTATGACGCATTGCCCGCAGATGTGACTCAGCCGCTTGAAGGTGAGCGGGTGCTTTACACCCGGGAGCTGATGGACCGAGAGTCGCGACTGTATCGGCTGTTGCCAAAGAAGGTCACCCAATCGCTTGCGTTGAGCTGGCAGGAAGTCTCCGGCTGTAATGATTTTAAGGACGCGCGTAACGTACTTGAGCGCGCAGGGTACGAGGTCAGCCTGCGCGGCCGGCGACGGTTGCGAACCCGCTGTTGCCAGCCGGTCATCAGTGTGCATCCAAGCAGTGGCCGCAAGCGTTGGTATTTGAGCGATCAGATCACCCGTCAGCTGCCCTGGCATACGCGGCTGGGTCGACGAGCCCTGCGTTCCCAACTGGGAATGGAATTTGCGCTTGAATCGGGCCGTCAATTTGCGCCTGGGGTGCTCGATCTTGTGCACCGGACACTCGCTCAGATTCGCTTCAGTTTCACCTGTCGCCCGCCGAATCGTCCGGTGAGCTCGATCGGCTTAGCGCAAGCATTATGAGTGTTGCCAATCGCTACAAACATTCGCGCGGCCGGGGTTTTCAGGATCATCTGCAGGGCGTCGCGGAGCTGCTGCAACGCTGGGAGCAGGATGCGATGACTGTCCGGATTGGTCTGTTCCACAGTGCCTACTCAACTCAGCAATATCCCTATGGGCTCTACAGTTACCACCAGCGGGAGCAGCTTCGAGCGTTGATTGGTGACGACGCCGAGCGGCTAGTGTTTCTGTTTTGCTCACACGACAGGGTCGACCTCTACGCTCAGGCGGTCGAACTTGCCAAAGGGGGGGCGGCACTGCCCGAGGATGGCCTTGAATTGCGCAATGCGTTAACCGGCTCAACGGCACGCGTGCCTGCCCAACTGATTGCGCCGTTGCTGGTTGTGCATGCGGCAGATCTTGCGGAGCAAATGGAGGGCTTTGGTTTCGACATCATTTCTGCTCTGCTGGCATGTGCGGAACCCTGGGTCAAGACACCAGAATGCTTGCAAGTATTGCGGGCCGCTGGCATGACCGGTAAGGCGCTATCGATTCGCATTCAGGCACAGCGTGGCACCTTTGGATTGGCACCCGTGTTGGGATTGAGCAAGACCCTGCTTGCCGACCGGTTGCGTCTGGCGCGGTTGCTGCGTGGCCGGGGACCCCTCGATGATCAGTCGCGAGTGCTGCTCGATGCCCTGGATCAACGCCTGCCCGGCCTGTTTGAAGTGCCATGGATTCGTTTGCAGCGGGATTCCCGGGGAGAGCAGGCGCGTGCTGACGCCGCGCTGGCTGAGGCCCGACTGCGCCACCACCGTTGGGGCGTGCCCTGGCTGAAGCGCCCATTTGATCAAAATTCGTCCTACCGGGCCTTGATTCATGATGGCGCAAGCTGGCCGGTGAGCGCGGCCTGACGGTGAACGAAACGGATGGGTAGACTCAGTCACGCTGTGAGAATGACTGAATGTTTGGCGGCGCCCACCAGATAGGCTACGTGGCTTGGTGATGACGAAATTGGAGCGTGACGTGCGAAAATCCCTGCTCCAGTAGTTGCCGGGATAATCGAGCAATTGGCAGTGGAATCCGCGTGATTCGTAAGATGACTTGAGGGCCTGCAGGTCAAATTCCAGAAAAGCCACTGGATTTTTCTGGATGAGGCCAGCTGTCTGCGCGAGACGACGCAACGGCCGTGGCGTTACCATTGCCGCCGTCAGCCTGAGCTTGCCGCTCAGGTTGGAACGGCGCCAGGCCAGCCATCGTCCCTTCTTGCTCTTGGCCGAGTCCGGTACCGCAGCCAGCAGGATCTTGCCGCCGGCCGAGCAGACTCGAATCATTTCCTCAACCATAATTGTGGCATCCCCGTGCGATGGCAGCATATGAAGCACCCCGGAACAGTAAACTTTGTCGAAGGCATGTTCCGGGAACGGTAGTTTGCGCCCATCGGCCACTGAAAAGCGTACCGGCTCCCCGCTGCCGGTAACGATTGAATCGGTGTCGATATCGGCGATCAAACCAGCAGTGGCATCAATGCCATGAAAGCGACGACTGTATGGCGCAACGTACCGGCTGACGACGGCGCTGCTGCAGCCGACGTCGAGCACCTCGTCACGGTTTCGGTCCAAGGCCAGGGTGCTTATGATGTGGTCTGCAGTCAATTGAAAGCAACTCTCTGGCAAGGCCGAAAAGCCGGTCGAGCGCCGATCCATGGGTTGACTCAGCCAGCTCTCGAACCACTGCTTGAGTGCATGGGAACGCTGCTGGTATGCCTCTTGCGTGCGCCTGAGCGCTGCGTCGGTCAGCAGCGTCACTCGTTGGTTTAGCCTGCGTCGGCCGAAAACCAGGCACCACCGCTGAAACAGCCTGATAAAGCGGATGCTGCCTACCTCTTCCTGCAGTTTCTGGACTGCCTTGATACCCGTCGGATTTTGACTGTAGACGTAAGAAATAACCTCGCGTATGCCTTCGTCACGTGACATCTGAAAGATGAACTTGCGCATTGCACTGTCGATTCCCTGCCGGCGCGCCTCGGCGCGGCTATAACCGTCATACATGTAGAGTTGCTGACGGGTCGGTGCTACATGCAGATTGAGCTCGGGGATAAGTGTCGGTTTTTGAGTTAGCCAGCGCGAGTGAAGAATGTTGCCATGGTTATCCCGAGCTGTGATGCACCGATCGCCGCGCGAGAATCGATCAGTAATCGCTTCAGAAATCTCGTCGCCAGAGCGATCCATCATCAATG
>JAIVHD010000180.1 GCA_020201235.1 Lysobacteraceae bacterium | reverse complement strand
CAGTATCGATCATGTCATCGACCAAAACGCAGGTCTTGCCGCTGACATCACCGATCAGGTTCATGACCGTTGACTCGTTGGCGCGCGGCCGGCGTTTGTCGATAATTGCAAGATCGGCGTCGAGGCGCTTGGCGATGGCTCGGGCGCGCACGACGCCACCAACATCCGGAGAAACCACGATCATGTTGCTGTCGCCGTAGTGCTTCCAGATGTCGGCCAGCGTCAGCGGAGAGGCATACACATTATCGACCGGAATGTCGAAAAAACCCTGAATCTGATCGGCATGCAGGTCGACGGTAACCACCCGGTCGGTACCGACAACGCCGATCATCTTGGCCGCGACCTTGGCCGTGATCGGCACGCGCGAAGAACGCGGCCGGCGGTCCTGGCGGGCGTAGCCAAAATACGGGATGATGGCCGTCACCCGGCCTGCCGAGGCGCGCTTTAGCGCATCGATCATCACCAGCAGCTCCATAAAATTTTCGGCCGTCGGCTGGCAAGTCGGCTGAATCACGAAAACATCCCGGGCGCGGACATTTTCGATGATTTCGACCATCACCTCACCGTCGCTGAACTTGCCGACATTGGCCTTGCCCATCGGCACACCCAGATGGCGCGCGATGGCATGGGCCAGATCCGGATTGGCATTTCCGGAAAAAATCATCAACGAGGGATTGCTCACCGATACTGTCCCGTTCTGGTGTGGCGTTTTAAGGCTTGAAATGGCTGGGACGGCAGGACTCGAACCTGCGAATGCGGGGATCAAAACCCCGTGCCTTAACCAACTTGGCGACGTCCCATTCGCTTTTTCCCGGATGAATTCGATCAAATCCTCAGAATTCACCCAGCAACAGCTCAGAAATTATAACGATTCATCGCAGCGAATGTGGACTCACGGGCCGCATCGGGCTGGCATCGGGCACAGTCGCCGATTATCGGAGTTTTCGGTCTCGAAACGCCCCAGCCACGGCACCTGGCGGCACCGCGTAACGGCGGGGTGTTGAATAATGGTCGAAATCGACCATCGCACGTCCGGCCTCAATAGTCGGTTCGCCGGCCCTATCGGAAGCCAGCCACGGTATTTGCCCGCTCGCGGTGGACACGATCGTTATCGCGGAAGCTCGCGGTACCAAACGGACGCCCTCCGACTGTAAAGTCAGGATTCGAGAAACCGCCGATGCGCGGAAGACCGGTACCGGCCGTGCCCATGATCGACCGGAAGTTGCCGGTAAAATCGGCGATGCCGTGACCGAAGGCGAATGGCGAGGTATTGTTGTCGTTTTGATGGCGGGCACCAAACAAGTGGCCGATTTCGTGCACGAAGGTAAAATCGGTACAGACGTTTTTGACCACAAAAAAGCCGTTGGTCGCACCGCCGCCAATGGCGTTTACGATACCGCAGATACCCGGATCGCCAGGTGTTGCCACGATCATGCCGACCAGGTCGGCCGCCTGCGAATTACGCGTCTGGTTGGCCAGGGTATCCTGGAACCCATCGGACAGATTGCGCAGGCCGCTGGCATTTTGCTGCGCCGTGGCACGTTCCGGGTTGGTCGCGCGAAATAATCCGGCATTTTGTAGCGACAACGGAATACCGGTCGCCGCATAGGCCTGGTTGGATTGCGAAATATAGAAGTTCATCAGGTCCACGATCGGGCCGGTGCCGCCTTGCGCGTTGATCGCCGCATTCGAGGCGATCTGCATCACGCGAACCACCGTATTGCCGCCACGGCTGCCGAACGAGCCTTCCGCCGGCAGGTCGATTCCCAGCTCAACGCCTTTGGGCGTATCGTCCTTGTAGCCCAGTTTCGAGAAATCGCGCTCGATCAGGAAATGCTTACCTTCCTGACTGGTACGCAGCTCGAAGACCGCGCCGGCAAGCCGGATCTGGCCGAACACTCGATTGTTATTGACCACGAAATTGACCGCATCCTGGTCCAGCTCGTGGGTCCCATCAAATTTCGGCAGCTCGACCGAGCCGTGCCAGGCGTGATAACCATCGCCCAGGTCCATGCTGGCGGTCTGGTGCACGACAAATTGCGAATCGCGGTCGAGATTGAAGTTGAACGCCCCGGAATCTGCGCTCAGCGCGTCGACATTGACGACCACAGAGCGAACAAAGGGTGCAGAATCGTAGAAGTTCAGATTAGCGATCCCGGGATCTTGGCTGATCGATCGATCCGCATTGATACTACCCATAAGATCGGGGATCTTTAATTGCGCAAAAACACCCTGCGATAGCAGCACGCCAAGGGACAAAGTCAGAACTTGCATCTTTTTATTAATCATATTCAAGCCTCCATGCTTGTGGGAAGTGCATCTCTTGCTGTTACAACGCCATCAGGAAAATCCTGTATCTGCACTCTAAATCCGTTTGCTCGAGCCTGTCAATCTTTTCTTAGCCCCGGCGTACTGTGGCCGGCCCGTGAAAGGCCGTCTTCAAATATCATGGGCAGCCCCGAGCCAATACGAGATTCATCGAACATGTCGGAACAAAGCAGACCGGGTCTGAAGGTCCGGACCGAAGTCATGGGTACGGAATTTGTCAACCGTGCGATCGAAAACACCACGGACCTGACCGCGCCGATGCAGGACTGGATCAACGAGCACGGCTGGGGCTCGACCTGGCAGCGCGACGGTTTGTCGCGAAAAACGCGCTCGCTGGTCACGGTCGCCATGCTGGCCGCCATCAGGGCCCCGACAGAACTCAAAGGCCATGTCCGCGGGGCCCTCAACAATGGCTGCTCGGTCGCCGAGATTCAGGAAGTTTTGCTGCACTCTGCCGTTTACTGCGGAGCGCCGGCCGCGCAGGAAGCGTTTCGGGCAGCCCAGCAGGTCATCGACGACTGGCAGCGCAAAACCTGAATTAACCCGGGATGATCAATCCCGAAAAATTAATGCGTCGTTAGCCGCCACGATCAGCCCGCCCCACAATCGTATCGCCACGGAGAGCGATCATGAGTTCATCCAGGCAATGCTCGGCCGCCGAGGCCGTTGCCAGCATCCCGAACGGCGCAACGATTGCCACCGGCGGCTTCGTCGGCACGGGTTTTCCTGAAGCGCTGGCTGTAGCGCTGGAGAAGCGATTTCTAGAACACGGATCGCCTTCGGACCTGACCTTGGTCTATGCCGCCGGCGGTCATGACCATCGACGAGCGCGAATATCTTTTTTACAAAGCCTTTCCGATTACCGCCGCGCTGTTGCGCGGCACGACCGCCGACGCGCACGGCAACATCACGATGGAGCGCGAGGCGCTGATCCTGGAATCGCTGGCCATTGCGCAGGCGGTGCGCAATTGCGGCGGCGTGGTGCTGGTCCAGGTCGAGCGGGTGGTCGACCAGAACCCGCTGCACCCGCAGATGGTCCAGATTCCGGGCATCCTGGTCGATCACGTGGTCGTTGCCCGGCCCGAGCATCATCAACAGACTTTTAGCGAGGCCTACAACCCGCATTACACTGGCGAGGCGCGCGGCGACGGCGGATCGCTCAAGCCGATGAAGCTGGACGCACGCAAGGTCATCGCGCGTCGCGCGGCAATGATTCTGCGCCCGGGTTCGGTGGTCAATCTTGGTATCGGCATGCCCGAAGGCGTTGCCGCAGTCGCTCATGAGGAAGGCACGCTGGACCAAGTCACGCTGACCGTCGAGCCGGGCGGCATTGGCGGCATACCGGCCGGCGGCTTGAGCTTTGGCGCGTCGTTCAATGTCGATGCAATCATCTGCCAACCGTCGCAGTTCGATTTCTACGATGGCGGCGGGCTGGACCAGGCCTTTCTCGGCATGGCTGAGGCCGATGCCGACGGCAATGTCAACGTCAGCCGCTTCGGAAGCCACATGGCCGGTGCCGGCGGATTCATCAACATCAGTCAGAACGCGCGGGAAGTCGTGTTCATGGGCACATTTACCTCCGGCGGCGCGCGCTACGAGATCCGCGACGGCCAACTGCACATTTTGCAGGAAGGGCTTGCGCGTAAATTCGTTGAACAGGTCGAGCACCTGACCTTCAGCGGCAAGCTGGCACGAGAAACCGGCAAACCGGTCTACTACATCACCGAACGCGCCGTATTCCGAAGAGCCGATGCCGGCCTGGAACTGATCGAAATCGCCCCGGGTATCGATCTTGAGCGCAACGTGCTTGCGCTGATGGACTTTCGCCCGCTCATGCCGCGCCCGCCCAAGCCAATGGACCCGCGCTTGTTTCTAGAAGCACCGATGGGCTTGCGCGCCGCGCCGTAAACCCGATCAAAACGCCCTCCACTGCGACGCTGTCAGGCCCGCATCTGGAGCGTTTCGAGGCCTCCCGGAGCCCGCCTGATTCACCACCCCGCCGTCACGAGGTGCTGCAAGGTGCCGTGGCTGGGGCGTTTCGCGACGATACGCAGCGCAAGCGTACTCGCACGGCTGTTGGATAACGGCGGGGTGAGGATGCGTGACCGGGCGAAACGACGCAGACACGGGGCATGCAGGGGCCACAGGAGGTGGGGTGGTGAATGAGGCGGGATCAGACGAGCGAACAGAGCGGCTGAATCCTTGACGTTGCTGGCGTCTTGGCAAAAGGAAATGCCCTTTTTGTGCGCCCACAAGTTCTGCGGACGAGCCGGCAAAAAAATGGCGCTGCCGAATCGGCAGCGCCAGCCCCTACTGCCAGGACGTTCACGCGGGGCCGGGGTCAGGATTCCTGCCAGAGAATCTCTGTCACGCCCCGGAACGTGTCAACCTTTTTCCAACAGATCGGCGCATTTTTTTATGTAACAACCTCGGGTAGCTCGACGCTGACCGGGGTCGGTACGGTTTCGAAGCTCTTCGGATCAGCCAGAACC
>JAIVHD010000179.1 GCA_020201235.1 Lysobacteraceae bacterium | reverse complement strand
GATGGCATGAAACGCGCATCCCGACGATTGCCACGTCGGTCCCGCGGGCCGCGTTTACATGGGTAACGCGCAAGCTGCGCGACGAGGTCGGCCTGCCGCTGGTCACGACCAATCGCATCAACATGCCCGAGACTGCCGAACGTGTTCTGGCCGCCGGCGATGCCGACATGATTTCAATGGCGCGACCCTTCCTGGCCGACCCGGACTGGGTCGCCAAAGCCAAAGCCGGCCGAGCCGACGAGATCAATACCTGCATTGCCTGCAACCAGGCTTGCCTCGATCACGTATTTGAAAACAAGAAGGCCACCTGCCTGGTGAATCCGCGCGCGGCTCGTGAAACCGAACTGACCATCAAGCCGGCCCTTGCACTCAAACGCATCGCCGTGGTTGGTGCCGGACCGGCCGGGTTGGCTGCCGCCACCACAGCGGCAAAAAGAGGCCACGAGGTTACGCTGTTCGAGGGCGATGACCGGATCGGCGGCCAGTTCAACGTCGCCAAGCGCATCCCCGGCAAGGAAGAGTTCGTCGAGACCCTGCGCTATTTCAACCGATTAATCGAGTTGCACGGTGTCGAGCTCAGGCTCGCGACGCGCGCCGACGCCGACCAGTTGCAGGACTTCGATGAAATCATCATCGCCACCGGCGTTGTACCGCGCATACCGGGTATCCAGGGTCAGGATCACCCGATGGTGCTGGGTTATCTGGATGTATTGCGGGGCCGGCGAACCGTCGGCAAGCGGGTCGCCGTGATCGGCGCCGGCGGCATCGGCTTTGACGTTGCGGAATTCCTGCTGCACGAAAACGTTGCGCTCGAACCCGATCCCGATCAGGTCGACGTCGCACAATTCTTTGATGAGTGGGGCGTCGACACAAGCCTGAAAACCCGCGGCGGCGTTGCGGGCATCGAGCCCAAACCCCGGCTGCCTGCGCGCAAAATCTTCATGACCCAGCGCAGCAAGGGCAAGCCGGGTGCTGGTCTCGGCAAAACCACCGGCTGGATTCACCGGACCACGCTCAAGAACCACGGTGTCGAAATGCTCTCCGGGGTGGTCTACGATCGTATCGACGATCACGGCCTGCATCTGACCATCGATGCGAAAAAGCGGCATATTGAAGTCGATAATGTGGTGCTTTGTACCGGCCAGGTCTGCGAGAACGCACTATATCAATCGCTCAGGGAGAACGGCCGGCCGGTCCACATCATTGGCGGTGCCAAACTGGCCGCCGAACTCGACGCCAAACGTGCGATTGAGGAGGGCACCCGTCTGGCTGCCCGGTTGTGAATCCGGTCTCGTGTGCGTTACGGTGACCGGCTACGGCAGTCCCGCGTTGCCAGCGATGGCCTGGCCGCAATCGGAGTCGCGGTTGATCGGATCAACCGTGCGCCGCGTCCGGCTTCAGCGCCGCCGGCGTCGTCGACGGCATAGCGCCGACCCTGCGGAGTCGGGCTCGGTGCGTTGATCGTCGTGCTGGTCGGGCGCCTCCTCCGGCATTTGCGCCTGATTGGCATTCAATTCGGCTAGCAGCCTGTCGGAATTAACATTGGTGTTTTATCTGCTGCAGCAGGCGTTCGGCGTCGGCCAGCACCCGACCGCAGTCGCCGCTAATCTTGAACTGCAACAGAGCGTCGGCGCGCGTTCGTCCGTCGTTCACGGCCACCACCGGCCGGCCGGCCTGCGCGGCCTGTCGCGTTAGCCGATAGCCCGACCACACGACCAGCGATGTGCCGACAACCAGCAGCGCATCGGCCTCGCTCATCAGCCGCTCGGCAGCCGCGAGCCGGTCTCTCGGAACCGACTCTCCAAAAAACACCACATCGGGTTTTAGCACGCCGCCGCAGCGCTGGCAATCGGCCAGCCGAAAGCCCGGGTAGGCGCGTTCGTCGAGCTCGGCATCACCGTCGGGCTTGATCCCAAGGACTTCGGCAGACCAGTCGGGGTTTAGGCTTTGCAGATGCTGCTGGACCTTGTCGCGCGGGTGACGCAAGCCGCAGTTCAGGCAGATTACGTGCTGCAAGCCACCGTGCAGTTCGATGACATCGGAATGTCCCGCGCGCTGGTGGAGGCCATCGACGTTTTGCGTAATCAGCCCGCCGATCCGGCCACTTTGGCCGAGCCGGGCAAGGACACCGTGGCTGAGGCCGGGCTCGGCCCCGGCCATCACTGACCAGCCAAAGAAACTCCGCGCCCAGTAGCGCCTGCGAACCGTGGCGCTTGCCAGGAAGTCGTGGTAAAAAATCGGTTGCCGGCGGCGCCACTGGCCGGACGGATCGCGATAGGCCGGAATGCCCGAACCGGTCGAACAGCCCGCACCGGTAATGACCAGCACGCGACGGTGGCTGGCCAGAAATTGGGCCAGCTCGAGCGGATTGCCATTCGGCACGGTAACGGCGGGGTCGCCGCGCAATTCGGGGATTCGAACGGGTCGGGAGTTCAGCATTGCCAAAGTGT
>JAIVHD010000406.1 GCA_020201235.1 Lysobacteraceae bacterium | reverse complement strand
TGCGCACGCAGCGACCACCGCCCTGATCGGCGTTGTGCGCGACTCACTGATCGTGCTTGCGCTGCTGATCGTGATGCTGCTGCAATCGTGGCGCTTGACGCTGACCATGCTGCTGCTGCTGCCGGTCGTGGCCTTCGTGGTGTTCGTTGTCAGCCGCCGCTTCCGGCGGATCTCGACCCATATCCAGGATTCCATGGGCTCGGTCACGCACATGACCGAGCAGGTTGTGCACGGACAGGAGGTCATTCGGATCTTCGACGGCCAACGTCAGGAAGCCGGGTCCTTTGCCGAGGTCAACGAAAGCAACCGCCGCTTGCATCTGACCTTGCGCGCAACCCAGTTGATGTCGTCCTCGTTGATCCAGCTGGCGGCCGGCCTGTCAGTCGTGGCACTGTTGGTGATCGCGGGCAGTCAGTTCATGCGCGCCGAAGTCACGGCTGGAATCTTCATGTCGGTGCTCGGTGCGATGGTCGCGACCATCCCGCCACTGAAGCGCTTGACCAACATCCATGTGCTGATCCAGCGCGGGGTTGCCGCGGCCGAAAGCATGTTCGAAATCCTGGACCGGCCGCCAGAAACCGACGATGGCGATTACGAGCCGGACTCGGTGCTCGGTCGAGTTCAATTTGAACGCGTGACCTTCGGCTATTCCGAGTCCGGTCCGCCGGTCTTGCACGATATCGATCTAGTGCTGGAGCCGGGCACGGTGACTGCGCTGGTTGGGCGCTCGGGTTCGGGCAAGACAACGCTTGCTCGTCTGCTGCCCCGGTTTTACCGGCCGTCGGGCGGCCGCATTCTTGTCGACGGCCACGACCTGCTCGATTTCCGGCTGGCACCACTGCGTCGGGCGATCGCGATGGTCGGTCAGCAGGTGGTGTTGTTTGACGGCACCATTGAGGCCAACATCCGCTATGGAATGTTGGCTGCGTGCTCGCGCGAACAGGCCGAGCAGGCCGCGCGCGACGCCTACGCGATGGAGTTTATCGACCGCCTTCCAGACGGCCTGGATACGCAGATCGGCGCGCGTGGTATCCAGCTTTCCGGCGGCCAGCGCCAGCGCATCGCGATCGCCAGGGCGTTATTGAAGAATGCACCGATCCTGATCCTGGACGAAGCGACCTCAGCGCTTGATGCCGAGTCCGAAAATCTGGTCCGGCAAGGGCTTGCGCGCTTGATGGCCGACCGCACGACGCTGGTCATTGCCCACCGCCTGACCACGGTCGAGCGGGCCGACCAGGTGATCGTTCTCGATCACGGCCGAATGGTCGAGCGCGGCAGCCACGATCGACTGATGGCCAATGCCGATAGTGTGTACCGGGGCCTGTACCAGGCGCAGTTCCGCGACCCGTCGATCGTCGCAGGTCCGGCCTGAAAGCATGCGCCGCAGACTGGCCCGAAAAATCGAACGGATCTGGTATTCGCAATTGCAGCCGCCGCTTGCGCTGCGCGTGGCAGCGCGGCTTTATCGGTACTGGGCGATATCGAATTTGCAACGGCCGTCGTTGCGGCCGCCGTGTCCGGTGATCGTGGTCGGCAACCTGGTGGCCGGCGGCAGCGGCAAGACGCCGCTGGTTGCGGCCCTGGCGGGCGAACTTGCGCAACGCCTCGGTGCGGCTTCGGTGGCCATCGTTTCACGCGGTTACCGCGGCATCGAGCCGGCCCGACCGCTCCGGGTTGGACCTGACTCTCGCGCGTGCCAGGTCGGCGATGAGGCGCGCGAGCTGTTCGCCCGGACGGGTCTCGCCGTTTGGGTGTGTGCGCGACGCGCGCGCGCGCTTGACCAGGCTTGGGCGCACGGCGCGCGCGTCGTGATCAGCGACGACGGCTTGCAGCACCGGGCGCTGGCCCGCAGCTTTGAGCTATGCGTGATCGATCAGCGGCGCGGCTTCGGTAACGGCTACGTGCTGCCGGCCGGCCCGCTGCGGCAACCGCTGGAGCGTCTGGAGACGGTCGACCTGGTGCTGGTCAAGCAGCCCGGCCCCTCAGCATCGGCGGCGTCATCGCTTGCCAATGCCACGGCGCTGGCCGATGGTAGCCCGCCCGGTGCCGTTGCGTTCCAACTCGAAGCGCTGGGCCTGCAAGCGGTCGACAAAACCGATCGTCGGCCGCCGCAGCCACCGGCGGCGATCGATGCGATTGCCGGAATCGCCGATCCACAGCCGTTCTTCGAAACTCTGGAAGGCCGCGGCTTCGTCGTTCGCAGGCATCCGCTGGCTGATCACCAGCCGCTCGATCGCGCCCTGCTGGACCGGCTTGCCGGTCCGGTCGTGATGACGGTCAAGGACAGCATGCGCCTGCCGCAGGGCGGCCGACGCGATGTTTTTGCGCTGGATGTGCGCGCCTGCGTGCCCGATCAGGTGTTCGAACGAGTGTTTGCCCATGTGCGAGAATTCAAGCCATGAAAGACGTTCACATCCTGATTCCGGCGCGGCTCGAATCGACCCGTCTGCCCGAAAAGG
>JAIVHD010000405.1 GCA_020201235.1 Lysobacteraceae bacterium | reverse complement strand
CGATCGACGAATCGGCAGAAGGCCGCCGGACTGCCGAATCGGCTGGTCGGTGCGAAATAGCCGGTGGTCTGATAGCCCCAGGAGGCATCCAGCGGGTGCTCCGTGACCGGCAGCAACTCGATGTGGGTGAAACCGCGTTCCTGGACGTAGGGGATCAGCTGATCGGCCAGTCTATCGTAGCTGGGGAACTCTCCGTCCGGCATCCGCCAGGAGCCCAGATGCACCTCGTAAATCGTCATGGGTGACTGGTTCCATTGCCACTGCTCGCGGCGGGCCATCCAGTCGTCGTCATGCCACTCGAAGGGCTGGAATGCCGGCACGATCGCGGCCGTCTCGGGACGCAATTCGAACGACCGACCGACCGGGTCGGTGCGCAGTTGCGTCTGGCCGGTCAACTGGCTCGTGATCTCGAACTTGTAGATATCGCCCACGGTCACGCCCGGGACAAACAGTTCCCAGACGCCACTGTCGCCCAACACGCGCATGGGGTGACGGCGACCGTCCCAGTCGTTGAAGCTGCCGACCAGGCTGACGCGCTGGGCGTTCGGTGCCCAGACGGAAAAGCGGGTGCCGACCACGTCATCGACCGACAGGACCTGGGCACCGAGCATCTGCCACAACTGCAGGTGGCGGCCCTCGGCGAACAGGTGCAGGTCGAGCTCGCCGACCGTCGGCAAGAAGCTGTAGGGATCGACGATTTCGTAGCGATGACCATCCGGCAAAACCACGGTGTAGCTCGGATGTTTGGCTACCCATGCCCTGGGGAGGTTGACCTCGAACACCCCGGGATAGTCCGGGTGCGCGGTCAATCCCATTGCCTCGCCGTCCTGATCGACGGTCTCGACCGACTCGGCGTGGGGCTGGTAGGTCCGCAGGCGGAGGTTCTCGTCGTCGACCGAGTGGACCCCCAGCACCCGGTGCGGGTCGTGGTGGCGCGTGTCGACAAGGGCTTGCAGGTCGTTGTCCATGCGATTTCGTTTCCGGTGGTTGTCGCGATTCGGTCAGTTTTCCGACTATGGCATAGCCGCGCGCTCTCAGGAACCTCTGCAGGAGTCGTGATGCCACTCCGCGGGGCTTGCCGAGTCGTTATGGCTCGGCGCTTCCCGGGCTGCGGCATGTCTAGACGGCGCGCCATGATGGCGAACGAATCGGCACGCCAGGGCGGCATTGCCATTCGTGCAGCGATTCCCTCAGTTTGGCCTGTACCATGCCAGTATCATGAGTGGGCGTCGGCCTTGCCGGCCGGCTCGTCGCCTGTCACGCGCAGCCCGGCGCGAACCGGTTTCGGGCGTCGGGGCCATAGGCCCGGGCGTTTGGCGGCAACAAAATTGTTATACGCGGACAAACGGTGATGCGCTAGGCTCTAGACTGGAAAGCGTGCCTCCGAGCAGGCCCGCGTCGACCACATGGAGCGCGAGAGGAAATCCGAAGATGATTGTCGACAGCCCCAAGCGACTAGTCAGTCGAATCACCAGGGATACGCTGGCCCTGGTCCTTGCCGGCGGGCGCGGTTCGCGCCTGCGCCAATTGACCGATTGGCGCGCCAAGCCGGCGGTGCCGTTTGGCGGCAAGTTCCGTATCATCGACTTTCCGCTGTCCAATTGCGTCAATTCCGGCATACGCCGCATGGGCGTGCTGACGCAATACAAGGCGCACTCGTTGATAAAGCACGTCCAGCTTGGCTGGGGCGGCAACCATGTCGCCCGCGGCGAGTTCGTCGAACTGCTCCCTGCCCAGCAGCGGATGAGCGACCAGTCCTGGTACAGCGGCACGGCAGACGCCGTCTATCAAAACATCGATATCCTGCGTGCCCATGCGCCTGAGTACACGCTGATCCTGGCCGGCGATCATGTCTACAAGATGGACTACGGTCCCATGATCGCGTATCACGTCGAGAAGGAGGCCGATCTCACCGTCGGTTGCATCCATGTGCCGGTCGACGAGGCGCACGCCTTCGGGGTGATGGGTATCGAGAAGGGCGGCCGGGTGGAATCGTTCCTGGAGAAGCCCAGTGACCCGCCCACCTTGCCGGACGCACCGGATCAGTCGCTCGCCTCGATGGGGATTTACGTCTTCCGCACGGAATTCCTGTTCGATCAGTTGATCCAGGATGCCGACGACCCGGACTCGGAGCACGACTTCGGCAAGAACGTCATTCCCCGCCTGATCAAGGATCACCAGGTCTTCGCTTACCCGTTCCGCGAACCGGGGGCGGAAAACCATTCCTACTGGCGTGACGTGGGCACCATCGACGCCTATTGGGCGGCCAACCTGGAATTGATCGGCGTCGAGCCGGAGCTCAATCTCTACGATACCGAGTGGCCCATCTGGACCTACCAGGAGCAATTGCCGCCGGCGAAGTTCGTCTTCGACGAGGAGGGCCGTCGTGGCACGGCGATCGATTCGATGGTGAGCGGTGGCTGCATCATTTCCGGTGCCCTGGTGCGCCACTCATTGCTG
>JAIVHD010000404.1 GCA_020201235.1 Lysobacteraceae bacterium | reverse complement strand
GCCCTGCCTTTGCTCGTGCCACCGCCGTTGATCTATCCGACGGTCGAATCGCCTTGCTGGTATCCGGCACCGCCAGCGTGGTCGGGCACGCTACCGCCCATCCGGGCCACGTGCTGGCCCAGACCGACGAGGCCGTCAGTAACCTTGCTGCTTTGCTGGCCGAGGCTGCCAGTGATCTGGATCGACCAGGCCTGGCGCGTTTTGGCGAAGAGGCCGCTGCCCGCGTCTACGTTCGCAACGCCGCTGACTGGCCGGCCGTCTTCCGTCGCCTGCGCGAGCACTGGCCCAGTCTGGCTCTGGCTGGTTTTCATGGCGACATTTGTCGGCGCAATCTGTTGATGGAAATCGAGGCTTGGCACTGCGCCTGAGCTCCGGGAGAACCTCTGGTGAATCTTCAGTTTTCAACCTGGCCCGAAATCGAGGCCTACCTGCAACGCTCGCGCTGCATTGTCGTACCCATCGGTTCGACCGAACAGCATGGCCCGACCGGGATGATCGGTACCGATGCACTGTGCCCGGAAATCGTCGCCGCGGGCATGGCCCAGCAGCGCGAGCTGCTGATCGCTCCGACCTTGAGCATCGGTATGGCCCAGCATCACCTGGCCTTCGCTGGCACGATCAGCCTGCGTCCGTCGACGCTGATCCGCGTTGTCGTCGACGTGGTCGAGTCACTGGCCGGTCATGGCTTTGAACACATCTTTTTCGTCAATGGTCACGGCGGCAATATCGCCACGGTACAGGCGGCCTTTTCCGAGGTCTGGGCCGGGGCCAGCTTTTCTGGGCGCGGCAGCGCGGTCAAGCTGCAGCTGCACAATTGGTTTCAAGGGCAGCGGGTGGCCAAGCTCTCGCGCGAGCTGTTCGGCGACGGTGAGGGCAGTCACGCGACGCCCTCGGAGATCTCGCTGGTGTTGTCGGTATACGCCGAGGCCGCCCGCGACGTCGCCCTGGATCCGGATATCCCGCCGACCGCTCCGATACGCGACGCCCGCGACTTTCGTCACCAGCACCCCGACGGGCGCATGGGCGCGCGCTCCAACCTCGCTTCGGCCAAATATGGCCGGCGCCTGCGCGAAGCGGCCGTAGCCGACGCGTTGGCTGCTTTGAAGCGCTTTGTCAGTCTGTGACCTCTCGTGGTTTTCCGGCCGCGGCCTTCATCCTTGGCTGGAGTGGAGTGAAATTCAGTTTTTGCCCTTGAGTTGAGACCGGTATCGCATTGACACAGTTGGCATGTTTCATGCATATCTATTGGCGAGAAGCCGGCAGTGGCCGGTACCAGGAACCAAAGGGAAAACTCCGATGTTCACGCCTGACGCCAATAGCTCCACCCACAACCCGTTCGACAATCTTCATGAAATGGATGACTTGTCGTTCAATTTCGCCTTCCAGCCGATCGTTGAAGGACACCAGGGAAAGGTGATCGGTTATGAAGCGCTGGTGCGCGGCGTCGCGGGGCAGCCCGCTGAGTCCGTCCTGGCGACGATTCGTCCGGAAAACCGTGAACGCTTCGACCAGGCTATGCGCCAGCGCGCAATCCGCGAAGCAAGCCGTCTTGGCATCCATAAGCCGCTTCATCTCAACTGCACGTGGCTGTCGCCCAAGAATGTCGCCGCCGCCATGATCGGAATGCTTAACGTCGCCAGTGTCTGCGGTTTTTCGCGCGACCATCTGGTCATCGAACTGCAAAACCTGGAGCGCTTCGGTTCGCTGGAGGCGCTTGATGATCTGCGCCGTCGGATGAAAGATTTTCGGGTGCGCGTGCTGGTCGACAAGTTCGGTGCCGGACAGGCCGATCTGTCTCGGCTGGCTGTTTTGCGACCGGATATGCTCAAGCTGGATCGCGGCCTGATTTCCGAGATTCATCGCGGTCGGGGTCGTCAAGCGGTCGTTTCCGGCATCGTTGCAACCTGTCGTGCGCTGGGTATTAAAGTCATCGGGCTGGGTGTGGAAGACGCCGCCGAGTTGCACTGGCTATCGTCCAACGGCGTCGGTCTTTTCCAGGGTTTCTACTTTGGTCGTCCGGCAGTGGATCGAGTCCCGGAATCCAAGCGGGTTGGTCGATTCACGGCGTCGAGCAGCATCGAACTGAGTTTTGCCGCTGCTGCGCTCGCCTGAGTCGTTCGCTTCAGCCTCGCCGATTTTGCAGCTCGGCCAGAACCTGGTCGAGATTGCTGCCGGCAGCGGTCAGACAAACCAGCAGGTGATACATCAAGTCGGCGGCTTCTTCGGCCAGGTTGTCGCCGGTAACGGCAGCCAGGGCGGTCTCGACCCCTTCCTCCCCGACTTTCTGCGCGCAGCGCGCCAGCTCACCCTGCAGTAAGCGAGCGGTATAGCTTTTTTCCGGATTTCCGTCGCGGCGGCTTTCAATCAGCGACTGCAAACGGGCGAGCATGCCCACCGGCGGCCAGCGGGTCTCGCCAAAGCAGGTCTCGGTGCCCAGGTGACAGGTCGGTCCGTGCGGTAT
>JAIVHD010000403.1 GCA_020201235.1 Lysobacteraceae bacterium | reverse complement strand
GAAAAAACCCGGCCACAAACTCGCACCGATCAAGACCTGCCTGCCGCATCCGCCGTCAATGTCGGGAGCAACCTCAGTCGATTCGTCGTTCAAGATCGGAAAGATAGGCAAAGATCCGTTCGGCATTGGCACCCAGGTCGCTGCCTCCGACCCGCGACTTGGAGCGAATGTCGAGCCGGCTACCCGATTCCCCGGGCTGGATCCGAATCACGATGTCGTCCTTGAACCCATACCAAAAGGTCGTATCGGTGGCCTCGATCCGTCCCGACTCCGGTTCGGCGGCGACGATTTCCCAGCCCGGATCGCGCGCACTGGCCAGGGCATGATCGAACAGTTCTGAAGGCTCCAGCGAGGAATGCAGCGGGGCAAGCTGCGGGTAGCCCGAACGCTGCTGCTGCGCGACATCCTCGCCGGCATATTCGGCCGGGTTGGGTGCGTCGGCGCGCAGCGGCAGGATGTCGACGAAGCCAGGTGGATTTTCGGTGTCGGTCGTCACATCATGAATGAACGGGTACTGCTGAACCATCGATCGCATCTGAAGCGGTACCGCAGCAACTCCGACGCCGATGATGACGGCAAACACCAGCCCGGTGATCCGGTTCCGCCGTGTTGCCGGTATCAGCAGGAACAGCGCGCCGAGAACAGCGCCGGCAACGCCAAAATAAAGCGCGTACCGCAGTAGCTGAAAACCGAACGGAAACTCCCAGAACCCCAATCGGGCTCCCGGCCCGCCGATCAACAGCAGAACCAGTGCGAACAGGGATGCGGCCAGTGCGATGTAGGCAATTTTCATGGTGGAGTTCCAGCGGCAACGGTTTGCCATTGTGCCACGGCCCGGCACCCGGCTGAACGCCTTGCCGGCCGTCGTCGCCGGCAGCCGACGCAGCACCAGGCGGGAAATTCCGGCTTTCCGCCCGATGCCGGCCTGCGTTTTATGTCAATCTTTGAAACAATCGGATTCGTTTTCGAGCGATCCATTGAATCAATCCCGAGGATGCAGGAAAATGCAGAACAGATTGAAGTGCGCGTTGATTCAGCCCGATACCCGCTGGGCCGATCCTCCGGCCAATCGCGAAAACCTCGCCCGCCTGATGGAACAGGCACCCGGCTGCGATCTTTACGTGCTGCCCGAGACCTGCACCACCGGCTTTCTCGGTAACCACGAACGGCTGTCGGAGCTTGTCGATGACGACGATATCGGATGGTTCCGCGACCAGGCCGGGCAACGCGCTGCAGCGATCGCGGGCAGCGTCGTGGCCGGGCAGGGCGACAGGATATTCAACCGCTTCGTGCTGGCCAGGCCCGACGGCAACACGACCACCTACGACAAGCGCCACCTGTTCGGATTTGGCGGCGAGGGTGAGTACTACACGGCTGGTGATGCGCGGGTTCGCACCGAACTCGCCGGCTGGAAGGTGGATTTGCAGATCTGCTACGACCTGCGCTTTCCGGTCTGGTGCCGCAACGACGCCGATTTCGATCTGCAGTTGTTCGTCGCCAACTGGCCAAGCCCCCGGGTGAACGCCTGGAGCACATTGCTGCGGGCGCGTGCGATTGAAAACCAGGCCTACGTCATCGGCGTCAACCGGGTTGGCCGCGACGGCAAGGACGTGGATTATCCAGGTCGTTCGGGTGCCTGGGACATGCTCGGCGAAACGCTGTTCGAGGCCGACGACCGTGAACGGGTCGATGTCGTTACGCTCGACGCGTCCAAGCTCGGCGAGGTGCGTGAAAAATTTCGGTTTCTGGCAGACCGCGACGCGTTCGAGCTGAAGTAAGTCCGGGTAAGGCGACTGAGCGGGAGCGGGTCACGCGGCTTGTTCACAAGCCCTGACCTTTGATGTGCAACTCGACACGAGAACCGATGCTGACCAGGCATTCAATTCCCGCTATTCCTGGGTTCATCGTTCCGGCTTCCCGGCAACGTGCACCAACACAACAAGGCCGTGCATGAAACGAGGGAGTCATGCAGCGCTCTGACTGGACCCATCCGCTTCAGGCGACTGTGCACGCTGCGTTGTCATGGCCATGCCGAGTTGCGCGACATCGTAACCACCTGGTGATTGATGCAGGCGCAAGCCGAATTCCGGAATGACGGCGAAGATATGGTCGAAAATATCGGACTGGATGTTCTCGTAGGGCACCCAACTGGTCTGGTTGCAAAACCCGTAAATCTCCAGCGGAATGCCCTGAGCGCCCGAAGGCAAATGTCGGACCATGTAGGTCAGGTCGTGGTTGATGTGCTCGCTGGCACCCAGATAGGCCGTCAGATAGGCCCGAAAAATTCCGAGATTGGTTAACTTACGCGCATTGATTGGAGAATCCGGATCGACACCCAGCTGTTCATTGTCGCGCTTGAGTTCGGCCAGCTTGTTTTCGATGTAGTCAGAAAGCAGCCTTGCCTGGCGAAGGCGGGCGAGATCATCCTCGGTAGCGAAATGAACGCTGGCAGTATCGATATTG
>JAIVHD010000178.1:1858-4329 GCA_020201235.1 Lysobacteraceae bacterium | reverse complement strand
GGTATTTGTTCCAACTCCGGAATTTCGATGACCAGCCTGGCCACGCTGCCGACAGCCGTCAGGATGGACCGTCGTAACGGACTTCGACGATTTCATAAACCCGCTTGCCCTTGGGCGTGTCGACCTCGACTGTTTCACCTTCCTCTTGACCGATCAGGGCGCGCGCCAGCGGAGCCGAAATCGCCAGGCGACGATCCTCAATGCTGGATTCGAGATCGCCGACGATCTGCCATTGTGCTTCCTCGGCACCTTCGACATCCTCCAGCAGGGTTACGTGCGCGCCGAACACCACCTTGCCCTGGACGCCCAGCGCGGCAGTATCGATGATGCGCGCGTTGGCCAGCGAGCTTTCAAGCTCCTGGATGCGGCCCTCGATGAAGCCCTGCTGCTCGCGTGCGGCATGGTACTCGGCGTTTTCCTTCAAATCGCCGTGCGCGCGCGCCTCGGCAATCGCCTCGATGACATTCGGTCGCTCGACTTTTTTCAGCCGGACTAATTCTGCCCGAAGCGTCTCCGCGCCCCTTTTGGTCAATGGTGTCTGAGCCATACGTTATCGTTCCCGATCTACTTTGCGTGAAGTTCTGCGAGGCTCGCAACCTTGCGCTCATGCCAGTGTTCCAGTGCCTTCAACGTGGCCCTTGCCCCGGCAATGGTGGTGGAGTAATTGACTTTGCGCTGCAACGCCTCGCGCCGGATTGAATACGAATCGGTTATTGCCTGACGACCCTCGGTCGTGTTCACAATATAGTCGATTTCGCGGTTCTTGATCATGTCGACGATGTGCGGCCGACCTTGAACCACTTTATTGATGTAATCGCATTCGATGCCGTTTTCAACGAGGAATTTCCACGTGCCCTCGGTGGCCACCAGCGTAAAACCGCGCTCGACCATATCCCGTGCGACTGGCAGCAACTGCTGCTTGTCAGCATCACGCACGGACACGAAGGCACGCCCGCTGGCCGCGGCCTGGATGCCGACGCCTTGCTGGCCGCGTGCAACGGCCGCGCCAAACGATTCACCGACACCCATGCACTCGCCGGTCGAGCGCATCTCGGGCCCCAGGATGGGATCGACGCCGGGGAACTTGATGAACGGAAAGGCCGGCTCCTTGATCGAGTAGAAGCGCGTTTCGAGGTCTTCGACAATGCCCTGCTTTTCGAGGCTTTCACCGACCATACAGCGGGCCGCGACCTTGGCCAGCGGCGTTCCAGTGGCCTTGGAGACGAACGGCACGGTGCGCGAGGCACGCGGATTGACCTCCAGCACAAAGATGTCATCGCCGCGCACCGCAAACTGCACGTTCATCAGGCCGATGACCTTCATCGCCAGTGCCATTTGACGGGTCTGGCTGGCGATTTCGGCGATGATTTCGGGCTTGAGCGAAAAGGGCGGCAGCGAGCAACTCGAGTCGCCCGAATGCACTCCGGCCTGCTCAATGTGCTCCATGATGCCACCGATGACGACCCGTTCGCCATCGCACACGGCGTCGACATCGACTTCGATGGCGTGGTCAAGAAAGCGATCCAGCAGTACCGGCGAATCGTTCGAGACGCTGACCGCCTCGCGCATGTAGCGTTTGAGCTCATCGACGCTGTGAACAACATCCATGGCCCGCCCACCCAGCACGTACGAGGGCCGCACGACCAATGGAAAGCCGACTTCCTGCGCCAGCACGACGGCTTCCTCGGTGGTGCGGGCGGTGCGGTTGGGCGGCTGCTTCAGACCCAGCCGGCTGAGCAGAACCCCGAAGCGCTCGCGATCTTCGGCAAGATCGATCGAGTCAGGGCTGGTACCGATGATCGGCACGCCGGCGGCTTCTAGGTCGCGCGCCAGCTTCAGCGGTGTCTGGCCGCCAAACTGCACGATCACGCCGTCGGGCTTTTCCAGATTTATGACGGCCAGCACGTCCTCCAGCGTCAGCGGCTCAAAATACAGCCGGTCGGAGGTATCGTAATCGGTCGATACGGTCTCGGGGTTGCAGTTGACCATGATGGTCTCGAAATCAAGTTCGCGCATCGCCATGGCCGCGTGCACGCAGCAATAATCGAATTCGATCCCCTGCCCGATCCGGTTCGGACCGCCGCCGAGCACCATGATCTTGCGCCGTGAACTGGGCCTGGCCTCGCACTGCTGTTCCCAGGTACCGTACAGATAGGCGGTGGTCGTGGCGAATTCGGCCGCGCAGGTATCGACGCGCTTATAGACGCGCTCGACATCTAGCGTTTGGCGCAAGTGACGGATGGCATGCTCGGATGTTGTGAGCAGCCGGGCTAAGCGTGCATCGGAAAAACCGTGGCGCTTGAGTTTGTACAGGTGCGTCGCGTCAAGCGAATCCAGGCCGTCGTCCTGCAAGGCGTGTTCCATCTCGACGATTTCCAGAATCTGGTCCAGAAACCAGTGATCGATGCGCGACAGGCGCTGGACTTCGTCAAAATCGATACCGCGCCGAAACGCTTCGGCCACATACAGGA
>JAIVHD010000178.1:0-1815 GCA_020201235.1 Lysobacteraceae bacterium | reverse complement strand
GGGTGTAGCCGACCGCCAGCTTGGCCGCGACCTTGGCGATTGGAAAGCCGGTCGCTTTGGACGCCAGCGCCGATGAGCGCGAAACCCGCGGGTTCATTTCGATGAGCAGCATGCGACCGTCATCGGGATTGATCGCAAACTGCACGTTGGAACCACCGGTCTCGACACCGATCTTGCGCAGCACCGCGATCGAGGCGTCGCGCATGCGCTGGTACTCGCGGTCGGTCAGGGTCAACGCCGGCGCGACGGTCATTGAATCGCCGGTGTGGATGCCCATCGGGTCGATATTTTCGATCGAGCAGATGATGATGCAGTTGTCAGCCTTGTCCCGCACGACCTCCATCTCAAACTCTTTCCAGCCCAGCACCGATTCCTCAAGCAGCACTTCGCTGGTCGGCGAAAGCTCCAGACCGTTGCCGACAATTTCGACGAACTCCTCGAGGTTGTAGGCGATGCCGCCGCCCGAGCCACCAAGCGTGAACGACGGCCGGATGATGGTCGGAAAGCCGATGCGCTGCTGAACATCCATGGCCTGGTCGAGCGAGCGTGCAATTTCAGCAGTCGGCGTTTCCAGCCCGATATCGGCCATGGCGTTCTTGAAGCGCTCGCGATCCTCGGCCATATCGATCGCATCGCGCGAGGCGCCGATCAATTCCACGCCAAACTCTTCGAGCACGCCTTCGCGCACCAGGTCCAGCGCGCAGTTCAGCGCGGTCTGGCCGCCCATGGTCGGCAGCAGCGCATCGGGTCTTTCCTTGGCAATGACCTCGCGCACGAAATCCCAACGCACCGGTTCGATGTATACGGCGTCGGCAATTTCCGGATCGGTCATGATGGTGGCCGGGTTGGAATTGACCAGGATCACGCGAAAACCTTCCGACTTCAGCGCCTTGACCGCCTGCACGCCCGAATAATCGAACTCGCAGGCCTGGCCGATCACAATCGGGCCGGCGCCGATGATCAGGATGGATTGGATGTCAGTTCTTTTAGGCATGATTTACTTTCGTTCACTTTCAGTTTTCATCAAACCAACAAAGCGGTCGAACAGCGCGCGCAGATCGTGCGGGCCGGGACCGGCTTCGGGATGGCCCTGGAATCCGAACGCCGGCTTGCCGTGCAGCCGGATGCCTTGCAGGCTACCGTCGAACAGCGAGCGATGGGTCGGCAGAACACCATCCGGCAGGCTGGCCTCATCGATCGCAAAGCCGTGATTCTGGCTGGTGATCAGCACGCGACCGTCGGCCAGGTCCTGGACCGGGTGGTTGGCCCCATGATGGCCGAATTTCATCTTGACCGTGCGCGCACCCGCCGCCAGGCCCAGCAACTGATGCCCCAGGCAAATGCCGAAGGTTGGTATTTCGCGCTCGATCATTTCGCCGATGGCCTTTATCGCGTAGCCGCAGGGCTCGGGATCGCCGGGGCCGTTGGTCAGCATGAAGCCGTCGGGCTTGAGCGCCAGCGCGTCGGTCAGCGGATAGGCCGCTGGCACCAGCGTGACCCGGCAACCGGCGTCGACCAGCAGCCTCAGGATGTTGCGCTTGGCGCCGAAATCGTAGGCCACAACGTGGAACCGTCCGCAGCCGGCCGGGATGCGGGCCTCGATCGCCGGCGAGGCCTGGTCCCATTCGTGGGGCTCGGCACAGGAATTGGCCGCGGCCAGATCCTGGCCAATCATCGGCGGACACGAGCGCGCCCTTTCCAGGGCCTCAGCCGGGTTGACCTCGTGGCCGCTGATGATGCAACCGTTCTGGGCACCGGACTCGCGTAATATCGCGGTCAATTCACGCGTATCGATGTCGCTGATCGCGACCACGC
>JAIVHD010000177.1:2635-3697 GCA_020201235.1 Lysobacteraceae bacterium | reverse complement strand
GGCGGGTCGCTCGCAGCGCGAGCCGTGTGAGGTGGTTGGAATTGACCTTGATCGCCATCAACTCGTTGCGCCACGGATCCTGAACGCCAAGCGGCGTCCTGGTGCCGTGGTCATCGGGCAACAGGTCGAGTTGCCGCCGGGCAAGTTCGGCGTCACCGCGCAGGCGATAGGCCTGGGCGGCCACGTAGCGAAGCTCGGCCGGCACCCGCGCTTCGCCCTCCAGGTGCGGCTGGAGCAACTGCAGCGCCGAATCGGGTGCCTGGTTCTGCAGATGGAGGCGCGCCAGGCCGAGAGCGGCGGCCAGGCTGTTCGGCGCCAACCCCAGTACGCGGCGATAGTGTGCCTCGGCCTCGCGGGCCTGGCCTCGCTTGAGCTTCAGCTCGGCCAGCTGCATCGGTGCGGCAATCGACGCGGGTGCCCGTCGCGCCGCGGTTTCAAAGGCGGCGACCGCCAGATCCAGGTCGCCGGCATCGACCGCCTGCAGGCCCAGGTAATAAGACCAGCGTGGTTCATCGGCATCCAGGCGCGCGGCCTGCCGGTAACCGTGCATGGCGCTGTCGGGAAAGCGGTAGACATCGAACCATTGGCCCAGCTCGCCCCATGCCCGACCGATCTCGGGTGCGGGTGCGGCATCGGCCTGCGCCCGGGCCAGCCGCTGACGGAACCCGACAAACTGTTGCTGTACCGCAGGTTCGAGTTGCTCGAATCCCGGCGGGCGCGCGGCCTCCGGGCCTGGATCGATCGATTCCCCGCAGCCTGCGAGCAACAATATCAGCATCAGCAGCCCGGTCACGCAAATCAATACGCGCGTCACCGTCTTCTGCCGACGGGCCCTTGCGCCGGGGAACGGATGGTGCGTAACGGCATCGCAGAAAAAACAATGAAACTTGGCATCAACGGTGAAACGGCCCTCTGAAAAGCGCATCGAATAGTGGTCCAGTTTATTGAAGTCGGGCTTGAAAAGATATGCATTTTTAGCCCGCCCGCTTGGCCGTGCTCATTGACACGCCACCGACTGTGCGCTAGATTAATGAACGGTGGTCGGCTCAATCTCTAAAAGAC
>JAIVHD010000177.1:0-2477 GCA_020201235.1 Lysobacteraceae bacterium | reverse complement strand
GTCGAGCCGCCGCAGCCAATCGGGCGGTTGGGACCATCACCTACGACGACGGCGTGTCCACGACCACCTTCGGCGGCGGCGCCATCATCGGCAACCGTTTCGACACCCATACCGGTGTCCCGGTCCTGGCCAGCGGCACCATCTCGCAGGTGCAGGCGGTCGTCGTTCAGGGTCCGGCCTTCACGTCCAGCTCAGCCGGTTTCGTGATCGAAGGGCCGCAGACCGCGGGCGGCGGTGCAATGGCCGTCTTCAGTACATTTACGACCGGTTTGACGGGAACGACAAACACAGTCACCTTCTCCGGCCTCGGCGTCAACTACCCCGGCAGCAGCTTCTTCGTGCTGTTCGGTGATTTTGCCAACGTGTACGTACCCGCCTTCGGCACCGGCACCACCAACGGCCAGGGCCACCACGGCGTGGTGGGCTATACCGGCGGTATGGGCCCCAACATCACCAGCACCTTTGATTTCGGCCAAACGCTGAATAGTCTCGTCCGGGCCAGCGGCAACATCCTGCCGGTGGAACTCATCGAGTACGGGGTCGAGTAAGCCGCAGTCCTCGGCAGTTTCCGAATGATCCGTTCGCTCATGCTGCTGGGCATGACGGTCGCCTTGTGCGGCTGTCAGGACACCCAGCAAACCGATGCTGCGGGGCCGGGCCCACAGGTCACCGCGCCCGCCGAAGGCGTTCTGGCCCGCTTCGCCGACGGCACCGTCTCGACCCGTGACGTGGATGAGCACATCCTCCGGTTGCCCGCGACCGAGCGACCGGCACCCGGGGAAGATCTGGATGCCTGGTACCGACAAGTGATTCGCACCCTGGTCGTCAATCGCCGGCTGCTGGCCGAGGCCCGCGCGTCCGGGCTGGAGGACACGGACGACTTTCGTCGGCGCCATATCGCCGTGCGGCGGCAATTGGCCGTGCAATCGTGCCTGACCGACTGGGTGCCCGAATCAGGCGATGTGTCGGCAGAACAAGTCCGTGCCGAGTACGATGCTCGCGCCGAAGAACTTCAGGTGCCCGAGCGTCGTTCCACGTTTCATATCTACCGACGATTCGAGCCCGGAGAAACTGCATCCGAGGCCGAATCAGCGACGCTCGAGCTGCGCGAGCGGATTCTCCGCGGCGAAAATTTTCAGCGCTTGGCGCAAACTGAATCCGATTCGGAAAGCCGTCATCGCCAGGGCAGTATCGGCTGGGTTGTTCGCGGGCAATTGCCCCAGGCCTTCGAGGACATCGTGTTTTCACTCGAGGAAGGCGTTCCCGGCCGCCCGCTGGTGGCGGCCGACGGCGTCCATCTTTTCCAGGTCGACGAGATACTGCCCGCCCGCACACCCACCCTGAGGGAGTTGGCCCCCGCCTTGAGGGCACAGCTCGAAGCCGCCTCGGTTGGCGAAGCGCTGGACGAAATCGCCGCCCGGAATAGCGCGCCGACAGCACGCATGGTGGAGCGGGATGGATTGGACCGGCTGATCGAACAAGGCCGGGAACAGTCGCCTGTGCTGACAACAGGCGACTACGAACTGACCCTCGAACAATTCAGGCTTCGACTGGGTCGCAGCATGGGCGAGCAGGCATTAGCCGGAAGCGGCGCCTCCGGTCGGGTCTCCATCGATCTGGCATGGGCCTCACTCCAGCGACTGCTCCGCCATGAAAAGGCCTTCGAACAGTGTGCCCGTGAAGACCGTATCGACGAGAGCGCCGTCGCCCGCCTGATGACCGCCTGGGAAGCCGAAGCGCTGACGGCAACAATGCGCGAACAACGCCTGCTCGAGCGCGTGACCGCGGATCCGGAACGCCTCAGGCTCTATTATCAGAGCAACATCGGACAGTTCACGCCGCCGGTGCAGTGGCATCTCAGACGTCTCCTGGTCACCTTCGACGACGCCGCTCGCGGCAAGACCCTGATGGCGCGGATGGAAGCCGCCGCGGCGGACGACACGCCGGGGCTGGACGCGCTGCAGCGCGAGACCGGCGGCGAGATCGATGATCTGGGCTGGAACACGTTGCGGCAGATGGGCGTCATCAACCCGAAACTGCCGCAGCTCGTTTCGCCCGCGGTCGACGGCGAGCTGGTGGCGCCCCTGAACACGGACCAGGGCCTGGCGCTGTTCCAGGTCGTGGCCCGGCGCGAATTCGAGCCGCGCCCGTTTGAAGAGGTGAGCGATGCCGTGGCCAAGGCGTATCTTCGCCAGTACACCAGCGAGGAATACGACGGTCTCGAGCGCGAAATTCTCGACGCCGCCCGATTCGAAGTGTTTCCCGAGCGCCTGAACGCCCTGCGGGCAGCCGGGCGGGCCAGGCCGGAGATCACCGCCGAGCAACTCGACGCACTGTTCGAGGAATCGTGAATTCAAGACTCGAACAACTCCGGCGAACAAGCGTGCGCGCCATTTCGCTGGCCGCCCTTGCCGTGCTGATCGGTAGTTGCGAAACCAGGCCCGAGCCATGGAACGTCTTGCTGGTCACCTTCGACA
>JAIVHD010000402.1 GCA_020201235.1 Lysobacteraceae bacterium | reverse complement strand
ATTCGAGCAATTACTGACCGAATCAGGAGTGCTTGATTCGCTATCGGTCGCCGGGCCGCTGGAAGTATGGAGACAGCCGCGGCCGGATTACAAGAACGAGCCGATTACCGGTGAGACCTTCCTCGTCAAGCCGCGCGTCGAGTTCTCCAACGACCTGTCCAACCTGAATGTAATACTTCTCGTCGCAGGACAGGTGCCCGATGCAAAGGGGCACCCGGGCAAGGGCAGTTTTGCGGAGATCTACGAGTATGTTCTCCCGCTGAGCGAGCCTGCATCCGGAAAGAAAAGGGAAGATTACGCAGCGATATGGGCCGGTTATGGCAAGCAGCGCCTGAGCGAAATCATCGAATCCGGAATGCGGGTAGTGATTGAAATGCTGCGCTCCGACGCGCGTGAGGGTACGCTGGCGCTCACCGAAACCAGAATTAAGGTTGTCGATCTGGCCAGGCCCCTGCCGGCACTTTTCGTCGTGGGCGGGGACGATCAGACGGTGTGGGCCAGGGGCAAGCAGGCAACCTCACGCCAGTTCGCGTTCCCGGTTGAAAAAGTCGAATATCGCTAACGCTCCATGAATGGCGTCATCAAGTGGCTTTTGCTTGCCTCGCTGTTGATGGTCCTGGTCGGTTGCGCTGCTCCGGGGTCAGTTTCGCTGGATTCCAACCTCGAATCCGCGCAGCTGCGCCATCCGGCGCTTTCCTGCGCATTTGAATTCGACGGCATCTCGGACTCAATCGATCAGCGGCGCGTCCAGGGCTACGGGTACAGTGGAATCGATCTGGAAAACCTGTCGACGTACATTGATAAGCACATCGGTTCCTGGCTTCCCGATGCTTTTGTGAATCGGCAATCAATGAAGTTGGAGGTGGCGCTCTACCGTCTGTACTCAGAGAATAAATCGACGGCCACCTTCTTCAACGTCGTGTTTCGCGTGCGCGCCGGAACTTCTGAGCCTGAATATCTCCGTGGGCGATATTCATCGATCACCTGGTTTGGCACGCCCGAGGAATTTCAGATTAGTATGCAACGCGCAGTCAACGAAGCCCTGACCGAGTTGCACGGCCGTCTCGAGGAACGCTGCGAAGAAACGGCGACTTACTAAGACATTCATAAGTATTGCAACGAGCCAATTGGACAGGCGCAGTGTAGGTGATTTACCTACCCATATTCGGGCGATTTACCGATACCGATGCACCGGTGCCCGGGCTAATCTGGTCTTTCACTGATCACGATCGGAGCCCAACATGCCCCAAGCCCGAAAACGCCTGGTATCGACCGAGGTGACGCCGTTTTACCATGTCATCACCCGCTGCGTCCGCCGGCACTTCCTGTGCGGCTGGGATCCGGCCACCAAAACCGATTATTCCGACCGCAAGCAGGCGATCCAAAATCGTCTGGCGAGTTGGGCCGACGTAGGCGCGCGTAGCCACTGAAACCGAGGTCGGGTGCCGTCGGGTGCCCATTCATAGACGCCGGCATTGCTCGTCGTGCTGAGTCTCGGCGTGCTGGGCATTGGTGTCTACGCGGTGCTGAAGCAATGACGGCGTGGCGGAACAGACTTCGTGCCCTGGTCCCGACCCTGAAACGTCCCTGCGCCATCTAGGCGAGGGCGGTAAAGGACCCCGTAGGTTTGCAGGCGGATGTGCCTGGAGATGCCTCCAGACAATCGGCTATGACGGCTTGCGTTATATAACGCCATGCGTTATGCTTGGATAATGATACGCAGCTTTGCCGACCGCGAGACTCAATTGGTCTGGGAAGGCAAACGCTCTCGCAAGCTGCCGGAAGACATCCAGGCCACCGCCCGCCGGAAACTCAGGATGTTGAACAATGCTCGGGACTTGGTTGATCTTCGAATTCCGCCCGGGAATCGCCTGGAAGTCTTGAAAGGAAAGCGCGCAGGTCAATGCAGCGTCCGGGTCAATAATCAGTGGCGCATTTGCTACAAATGGAACGACAACGCTGCGGTTGAAGTTGAGATCGTGGACTACCACTAACTAGCTGACCAAGATCAACGAGGTTCGAAATGAACGCAGATCATCTTCCAAATATCCACCCCGGCGAAATCCTTCTGGAGGAATTCCTCAAGCCGATGGACATCAGCCAGAACAGGCTTGCACGGACCATCGATGTGCCCCCGCGCCGCGTCAATGAAATCGTGCTTGGCAAACGCCGGATCACCGCCGACACTGCCATGCGCCTGGCACGGGCATTTGGAACGTCGGAACATTTCTGGCTTGGCCTGCAGGTTGATTACGACCTGGAGCAAACACGCCTTGACCATGGCAGCGAACTGCAACGGATTCCCAACATCGCCGCCTGAAATCGGCACCCGCAAGGGGAAAACGACAACTCGATTGCGCACCTAGCAGCCTGTCGGACTTTCGTGCCCTCCTGGGCTAAAATTGAGCCCCCTCTAAAGCGCTTGATGATATGAGCCGATTTCGATCGATTGACCGCCAGACCGACTACCTGCTTCC
>JAIVHD010000176.1 GCA_020201235.1 Lysobacteraceae bacterium | reverse complement strand
CCCGCCGATCGTGTTCTCAAGGACGGCGATATTGTCAACATCGACATCACCGTCATCCAGAACGGCTGGCACGGCGATACCAGCAAAATGTTTTATGTCGGCGAGCCATCGATCAAGGCCCGGCGGATCTGCGAGGTGGCTCACCGGTCCATGCTCATCGGCATCGAAACCGTGCGTCCCGGCAATACCCTGGGCGATATCGGCCACGCCATTCAGCAATACGCCGAAGGCCAGCGCTGCTCGGTCGTGCGCGAGTACTGCGGACACGGCATCGGCCGGGTTTTTCACGAACCGCCACAGGTTCTGCACTATGGACGGCCCGGTCACGGCCTGGTTTTGGAACCGGGCATGACCTTCACGATTGAGCCGATGATCAACCTCGGCAAGGCCGCCACCCGGTTATTAGCCGATGGCTGGACTGTGCTGACGCGTGATCGCAGCCTTTCCGCCCAATGGGAACACACCATGGCCGTGACCAACGACGGCGTCGATGTGCTGACCCGGCTGCCGGAAGATTCATTGTGATCGACCGCCTGCTCGCACCGCCGGCCTCGCGGAACTGCCTGGACCTGAACGCGCTGGAAGCGCTCGAGCAGCAGCCGGAAAGCCTGCCCCTGGAGTTGAACAAGGCGCGCAAGCACGCCGACTCGGTGCTGGCCGACGCCTTTCGGCAAGGCACCGATATTCGCGAACTGGTGCGGGCGCGCGCCTGGGTCATTGAGCAACTGGTGCTGACCGCCTGGCACGGCTTGGTCAAAGCCGGATCCGGCCTGGAACTGATCGCCGTGGGCGGTTTCGGGCGGGGCGAGCTGCACCCGCATTCCGACGCCGATCTGCTCATCCTGGTCCCCGATCAGCACGAACTGGCCGAATCCGAACTGGAGGATTTCGTCCGTGCACTCTGGGATGCGGATCTGCATCCCGGCCATGGCGTTCGAACGCTTGACGAATGCATCAAGCAGGCGGCTGCGGATGTCAGCATCGCGACCAACCTGATGGAGTCACGCCTGCTTGACGGCTCGGGAACCTTGTACGAGGCCATGCGCGCGGCCACCGAGGCACCCGCGCTGTGGCCGGCCGACGAATTCTTTGCCGCCAAATCTGAAGAACAAAAGCAGCGCCACGATCAATTCGAAGACACGGTCTATAACCTCGAGCCGGACATCAAGAATGGCCCGGGCGGGTTGCGCGATATTCAGATGATTGCCTGGGTCACGCGCCGCCATTTCGGCACCTCGACGCTGCACGGCCTGGTCGAGCACGACTTCTTGTCCGAACGCGAGCATGAGGACCTGGTCGCGGCACGCAACCGCCTGTGGCGCATCCGCTGGGCGCTGCACGAAATTTCAGGCCGCGCCGAAGAGCGCCTGCTGTTCGACTATCAGCGCAAGCTTGCCGCGACCTTCGACTTTGATGAGAACGACGGTAATGGCGCTGTCGAGGCATTCATGCAGCGCTATTATCGAACCGTGATGCGGGTCGAACGACTCAATGAGCAACTGTTGCAGATCTTTGAGGAAGAACTGCTGGCCCGCCGCAAGCATCTGCCATCGGCGACCATCGATGACCATTTCCGGCTGCACCACGGCTACCTGGAACTGATCGACGAGCAGGCCTTTGTCCGACAACCCGACCTGCTGCTTCGAATCTTTCTGGTGCTTTCTGAAAACGAGCAGGTTCGCGGCGTGCGGGCCGCAACCATCCGGCTGATCCGCGAGCATCTCTATCTCATCGACGAGGCGTTTCGCAACAAGCCTGAAAATCTGAACCTGTTTCTTCAATTACTGAAACGTAAACACCGGGTGTATTCGCAACTCGAGCGCATGAACCGCTATGGCATCCTGGCGGCCTTGATCCCGAGCTTCGGCAGCATCACCGGGCGCATGCAGTTCGACCTGTTTCATGTCTACACGGTCGATCAACATACGCTGTTCGTGATCCGCAACCTGCGCCGCATCGCGGTCGGCAAAAACCGTGATCTGTTCGCCCATGCCATCGACCGTTTCGAGCATGTCGAACGCCCCGAGGTGCTGTACCTTGCGGCGCTGTTCCACGACATCGCCAAGGGTCGAGGCGGCGACCATTCCGAACTTGGCGCGATCGATGCGCGTAATTTCCTGAACCAGCTCGAAATGCCCGAAGAAGATCGAGCACTGGTCGTCTGGCTGGTCGAGTGCTCAGCCAGAGCGTCGATCAGTTGGTCGATGCAGGCTATGACGCGCGCTCCGCCGAGGCACTGCTGGCAACTCTTCCGGTAGACGCGATGGTGTGCCTGGATGTCGATCAACTGGCCTGGACCGCCGAGTGTGCGCTGAGCCAGACCGGCATCCCCAAGGTTGCCTGCCGCAATCTCCGATCCAAGGGCATCACCGAAGTGTTCGTCTACGCCGATAGCTTCGACGGCATGTTCGCCGTCATGGCGCGCGAGTTCGACCGCATGGAGCTCAACATCCTGGCCGCGCGAATCGCGACCTGTTCGGATGACCGCAGTTGGGATGTCTTCCAGTTGATGGACGCCAACAGCCGCGCGCTGAACGAGTCCGATACCGAGCGTCTGCGCCGGGCGCTGGTCGAGTACCTCGACCAGCGCGATATCAGGCCACTGCCGAGCCGGCCAATTCCGCGTCGTCTGCGTCATTTCATGACCCGCTCAGACATGTCGTTCGAAACAGCCGGCGACTGCACACGGCTTGAAATCGCGACAACGGACCGACCCGGGCTGCTTTCAGCCATCGCCGAGGCTCTGCTGGGTGCCGGAATCCGTCTGCACGATGCGCGTATCGCAACGTTCGGCCAGCGCGTGGAGGATGTTTTCATGGTCAGCAGCCACCAGGGAACGCCGCTGGATCCGGAATGCGCCCGGGCACTTGAACAAACCCTGCGCGAGCGATTGGACCCGTAACCCCGACTTATTCACCACCCGATCGTCGCGAGGCGGTTCCAGGCCGTGTGGTTACGGCGTATTCGCGACCGAGCACAGCGGAGGCGTACGCGCCCCGCTGGTCGATTACAGCGCGGTCATGAATACTCGACCAGGCGACACGGAGTGAGCGCGGGGCCGGTCGGCTTGGCAATAAGCAAGGTGGTGAACAAGGCGGGATGAAGCGATGCCGTTGTCATTGACGGGAAACTTTTTTGGGAGAGCATCAATGGTCATGAAAATGCAACAGCTACAGCATGTCATCGAGCGCGGCTGGAACGAACGCCAGTCGCATGCCTGGACCAAGCAGGCCATTCTGATGCATTTCAGAATCACGCGAAACCGTGTGCTCAAGGGTGCGCTCAGCAATTACTTCGACAAGGTCGAACTGCGCTTCCGCGATGATCGAGACCGGGTCGAGGATTGCGGCGCGCGAGTGGTGCCGACGGCGACCGTTCGCCAAGGCGCGTTCATCGGCAAGGATGTCGTGCTGATGCCGAGCTATATTAATATCGGTGCATGGGTTGGCCCTGGAAGCATGATCGACACCTGGGCAACGGTGGGTTCGTGCGCCCAGATTGGGGCCGGCGTCCATCTGTCCGGCGGAGCCGGGATCGGCGGCGTGCTTGAACCGCTTCAGGCGAACCCGACCATCATTGAGGACGGCTGCTTCATCGGCGCGCGCTCCGAAGTGGTCGAAGGCGTGATCGTTGAACAAGGCTCGGTCATTGGCATGGGCGTGTTTCTTGGCCAGAGCACGCGAATCTACGATCGCCAGAGCGGCGAGATTTTCAGCGGTCGAGTGCCGGCCGGTTCGGTCGTGGTGGCCGGCAGCCTGCCGGCCTCCGACGGCACGCACAGTTTGTACGCGGCCATCATCGTCAAGCAGGTCGACCAACGAACGCGCGCCCGAACGTCGGTCAACGAGTTGCTGCGAAGCGCCGAATGACCGCGCATGGCAAACCGGCCTGAAGTCATTGAAAGCCGTCATTCATCACCGGCTACGGTCCCTGGATCCAGGTTTTTCCGAATCTGAAACGGCCTGCGGCCCGCAGGCCGGTGCGTGATGCGGATTGCGCCGGCGTTTCAAAGCGTAGCCGCACGACTTTTGGATAACGGCGGGGTGAGAATGCGTGACCGAGCGAAACGCCGCACACGCAGGGCATGACGGCGTCACAGTCGATGGGGCGGTGAAGACGGCGCGCTTAGCCGGGTTTATTCGGTCTGGCTACGCCGACTGCGGGTCTTCTGAATCTCGCCTGCCAGAGCTTCGATCTGCTCGCCAGTCATTCCGTCGAAAACCTCCAGCATGCGCTGTTTATTGCGCAGGATGCGGGCATCGTAGATCGAAATATAGCGAATCGCGCTCTCCAAGTCTCGATTCGATTGATGACAAGCTGCGCTGATTGCCCGGTCAAGTCCGACCCGCAGCGTCCGGTAAAAGCCGCCGTCCGGAATCGTCACCAATCGTTTCAGAACGCGATTATAGCGTCAAGTTCCTCGCGAACAGATCATAGCTGTCGTGGCCGTGGATCTCGACATCGATAAAATCGCCGGGTTGCACGCCGCCGCAATCGTCTACAATCACGCTGCCGTCGATCTCCGGCGCATCGCCATAACTGCGCGCGATTGCGATCTCGCCGTCGACGGAATCGACAATAACCGGCTCGAGCTGTCCGACACGGCGGGCCAGCCGGGCCTGACTGATGCCCTGCTGATGCTGCATGAACCGATGCCAGCGCAGCTCCTTGACCGATTCAGGAACCGGATTCGACAGTTCGTTGGCCGCAGCACCGGCGACCGGCGAGTACTTGAAGCAACCGACCCGCTCGAGTTGCGCCTCATCCAGCCAGTCCAGAAGCTGCTCGAAATCCTTCTCGGTCTCGCCGGGGAAGCCGACAATAAAGGTTGACCGGATTACCAGATGCGGACAAATTTCGCGCCATGCGCGTATTCGCTCCAGCGTGTTTTCGGCCGAAGCCGGCCGCCGCATGGCTTTGAGTATGCGTGGACTGGCGTGCTGGAACGGAATATCGAGATAAGGCAGGATCAGCCCCTCGGCCATCAGCGGAATGATGCGATCTACGTGCGGGTAAGGATAGACATAATGCATGCGAATCCAGGCATCGAGCTGACCGAGCTCACGCGCCAGATCGTACAGGCGGGTCTGAATTTCCCGACCCTGCCAGTAGTCGGTCTGGTAGCGGGTATCAACGCCATAGGCGCTGGTATCCTGACTGATCACCAACAGTTCGCGCACGCCACGCTCGACCAACTGCTCGGCCTCTTTCAGGACCATGCCGATCGGCCGGCTGACCAAATCGCCGCGCATTGCCGGGATGATGCAGAACCGACAGCGATGGTTGCAGCCCTCGGAGATCTTCAGGTAGGCATAGTGGCCCGGCGTAAGTTTAAGCCCGCCCGGCGGGACCAGATCGAGGTACGGGTCATGCGGACGCGGGAGGTGCTGGTTGACCGCGCCCAGCACGGCTTCGGCCTGGTGCGGCCCGGTGATGCCAAGCACCTTGGGATGGATCGCGGCGATTTCCTCCGGCCTGGCACCCATGCAACCGGTGACCAGGACGTGGCCGTTGGCCGCCATGGCATCGCCGATCGCTTCCAGCGATTCGGCCTTGGCCGAGTCGATGAAGCCGCAGGTGTTGACCACGACCAGGTCAGCCTCGGCATGGTCATTAACCAGGCGGTAGCCCTGCTGCTTGAGGCCGGTCAGGATCTGCTCGGAGTCGACCAGCGCCTTCGGACAGCCCAGGCTGATCAATCCGACTGCGGGGCCGGCTCGTTCAAAATTCGAGTTCATGCGCGCTATTGTAACCGTGCCGTCGCAAGGGGCCGACAGGTCTTGTGGCCGGGCGTTTCACGACCAAGCGCACCGGACGCGTACTCGCCTGGCGTCGTGTTGCCCGGCAGTTCGATCAGTTCGAAGCTTTCAGCGCATCGACCAAGGCGCGCAGGCGTGCAATGCCCTCCAGCAGCCGCGGGCCGGGTCGGCCCAGCCAGGCTTCGCTGATCGGCACGATAACGTGATTTCGAATCGCCGGAATCGACTGCCAGCCGTCGCGCCGAGCGACCACCTGGGGACGATACTTGGACTCATCGACGCCGCACCAGCTCATAACGATGGCTTCGGGCCGTGCGCTCAGCGCCTGATCGACCGAAACCTGTGTGCTTTCGGCGTCGATGCCTGAAAACGGATTGAACGCGCCGGCCAGAGCCAGCATTTCGTTGACCCAGGATTTGCCACCCGGCACGATCACCGGCTTGGGCCACCATTCGACCAGCACCGGGACCGGCGATCCGACAACAGCGCCGACATCCAGGGTATCGAAACGGCCGGCGATCTGTTCGGCCCGCGCACCCGCATCCAGTGCCTGGCCGATGCGGCGAATGTCCGAAGCCACATCGGCCAGGCTGTGCGGCCTGGTGACCAGATGCGGCAGGCCGGCCCGGCGGATCCGCTCCAGGCAGCGTTCATGACCCGGCACGGTCAACGAGGTAATCACCAGGTCGGGCTTTAGGGACTCGATTTTTTCGATATCGATATCGAGGTCTGCACCAATCCGCGGCAGGCGCTCGACAACTTCGGGCGGATAGTCGGAATGATCATCGACACCGACCAGCCAGTCGGCACGGCCCAGCGCACAGACGATCTCGGTGTTGGAGCAGGTGTGGGCCACGATGCGCATCGCTTGGGTTCAGCGCGAGCTGATCACACTCAACTCCGGGCTGAACGCCAGGTTTGTCGCTGACGCAAATTGCGCGACCGGGTTGGCCCGGCCGCGCGCGAAAATCGCTACTCGAAGCCGTCGGCAAAAATCCGGTCGGCGTCAAGCATCAACACGTAGCCATCGTGGTCGGACGACCTTGCGACCGTGTCGACATCATTCTCAAAGCCTGTCCAATAATCGGCGTTGGCCCGAGCATAACCAAAACCCGCGACCAGCGGTGCTGCGGCCTGGCTGATCAGGGCATGGTCGAGCACCTGGGACACGGCCCGAAAGATAAACGAGTAACGCTCGCTGACAGCAATTCGATCGAGTGCATTTTCCAGTACCGGATCGGGAATATTGCGGTCGTCAAAATCGGGGGAGCCGGCATTTTCCAGCGAAACCAGGTTCTCCGACGGGTCGGCCGTGCCGAGCAGTTGACCGATCACGTCAACGAAACCATCGGAGAACTGAAAGGCATTGTAATCGCCCACCAGCACGATCGGCAAGCCCGGCTCGGCCGTTTGCAGATCCTGCACCAGCCTTGCAATGGACTGAGCCTGCTGCTGGCGCTTGAGCCGCGTGCGCGCGCTGCTCTCGATGCCGCCGAGTGAGCGCATATGGTTATTAAAGAGCGCGAATGGCAGATTCGCACCGTTGCCGATAAACGTCGCACGCAGTAGCAACGGCGGGCGATCGTGCAACGGCGAGTTGTCCAGCCCCAGGCATTCATCGCCGGCCAGCAGTTCAACGTTGTCGACGGTCACGCGCGTCGGCTTGACCAGGTAGCCATTGTTGATATTGCCGATGTCATTGGCCGGTTCGAGGAACGAGACGTACTGAATGCCGGCGATCGCTTCGATCTCGGCGGCCAGGTCGTCAAGAACCGCTGCGCTTTCGACTTCCTGCATCGCCAGCACATCGGGCGAGCGCAGGCCCTGGACGATGTATACGGCCAGCTTGTTGAGCTTGGTCGCGTAGTCGCTTGCCGACAGCACGACCCGGTCGAGCGCCTCGCGTCCGCCAGAGCAGACCTCGATCGGGCGCACCGGCCCGAGCGCATCATCGAACAGGTTCAGCGCGTTCAGCGAAGCCAGCGTCAGCATCGACGGATCGGACAAGCCGACTGACCGGGGCAGCGGCGGTGTCGATTGAAGGTCGAGCGTAGTCGGCCACAAGGCATAATCGCCGAACGAAAAGCCAATGAC
>JAIVHD010000010.1 GCA_020201235.1 Lysobacteraceae bacterium | reverse complement strand
TTTTCAGAGCCGCCCACCAAAACCCCGACCAGGCCGAGCGCTGCGGCACGGTCGGCGCGTCGATGGGTATCGACCAGCGCCTTGCCCAGCTTTGCATAATCGCCGGTCATCATATGCGGTGGATTGCGAATCGCAATCGCCAGCACGATCGAGGCCGATACCACCCCCCACAACAAGATGGCGACGATAAACCAGGGCCAGAACTGGCGGTACCAGGGGGTGTTTTCGTTCGCTTGGCGTGAATTCATGGGCATGGGCAACCAGGACGTGTCGGGTTTAGGATGTGGGGTTCAGGTGCCGAACTTCATGCGGATATCGGGTTCCAGCGGTGTGGCTTACCGCGTCCGGTCCCGCCTTTCGGGGTGCTCGCAGAGCCAAGCCGTTCAACGGACATCCGGCGGAACGTAAAAGCGGGTTTCTGCGTTGGTCAAAACCTCACCGGTCACGGCGTTCGACAGCCGGATCCCGATTTGGTGCATGCCGGGGCCGACCGTGTCCGGTGGAATCGCAAGCGTCATCGCACGATTGCTGACGCCACTGGCCGAGACCTCGAAGCCACCGATCGGGGCGACCACTTCGAGGCCAGGCAGCCCGTCGGCGACGAGTTCGAGGCGAATCGCCTGTTCAGCGCGGTTGGTGATCTTCAGCGTAAACGGATTTTCGATACCCTCACTGGTCAGCCGATAGAGCGCGGTGCGATCGCGCAGCACATCGACATCAATGCTTTGGCGACTGGTCAGGACCACGCCGAACAAGGCGATCAAGGCCAGCAGCAGGCCCAGGTAAATCAAAATTCTCGGGCGCAGGATACGGGTCTTTTCGCCGACCAGGGCCGCCTCTGTGGTGTAGCGGATAAGGCCGCGCGGATAGCCCATCTTGTCCATGACTTCATCGCACACATCAATGCAGGCCGCGCACGCGATGCACTCAATCTGCAAGCCGTCGCGGATATCAATACCGGTAGGACAAACCTGCACGCAGCCGTAACAATCGATACAGTCGCCCATCCCCAGCGCCTGCCGATCGGCATCCTTGCGTCGCTTGCCACGCGGCTCGCCGCGCTTGTCGTCATACGAGATGACCAGGCTTTCGCGATCGAACATCGCGGACTGAAAACGTGCATACGGGCACATGTACTTGCACACCTGCTCGCGCAGGTAGCCGGCGTTGCCATACGTCGCGAAACCGTAGAAAAGGATCCAGAAGGCCTCCCAGCCACCAGCATTCAGGGCCAGGACCGACGGCACCAGTTCGCGAACGGGCGTAAAGAAGCCGACGAAGGTCAAACCGGTCCAGAACGAAAACGTAACGTAGAGAAACTGCTTGAGCGCCTTCTTGCGAATCTTTGCAGCATTCCAGGGTCCCTTGTCCATGCGCATACGCTTGTTACGCGGCCCTTCGACAAAACGCTCCATCCACAAGAACACCTCGGTCCAGACCGTTTGCGGACAGGCATAGCCACACCACAGGCGCCCGGCCAGAGCGGTGAAGAAAAACAGTGAGATTGCCGAGATCGCCAGCAGCAAAGCCAGCATGAAAAAATCCTGTGGCCAGAATACCAGGCCGAAGACGTGGAACTCGCGGGCCGGCAGATCGAACAGCACGATCTGCTGACCACCCAGATTAATCCACGGCAACAGGTAGAACAGGCCCAGCAAAACCCAGGCGGCCAGCACCCGCAGTCGCGAAAACCGGCCTTCGGTCTCGCGCGGATAGACCTTAGGGGCCTTGACGTAAAGCTTGATTTCCTGCGTGCTGCCGGGGCTTGTGGCGTCACTCACTGCAAGACTTCTCCAATCGGATCAGCGACACGCCGCGGGATAAACCGGGGCTTTTCAGGGCTCCGGGCCGGGCATGTCGGGTGTTCGGGTTTGGGTTCATTGGCGATTGAGCGATTTGTTGTAACGTGAATTCGGGCGCAACAAGATCCAGGTAAAGGTGCAGGCCGAAGCGGCGCACGCCCAGAAACCGAGAAATGCGATTGTGTGGCCAGCCTGCGGCGACAGGTCGAAATCAGGAAAGCTGATGGCGGCCAGCTCGACGGGGTCGACGAACGCGAACAGCACCATGGTCGCGACGCCTGCAGCGAAAAACGAAGGCCACAGGATTGCCCCGGCGCGCTGCGCCAGCGGTCGCCTCGGATGATCGATCAGATGCGCCTTGTCGCGCTCGACCTCACTGCTCATTCGATTCGCGCCCGTAGCCGGGTTGCAGGCTCAGGATATACGCCGCAGCCAGACGTGCGCGGGTTTCACCGATCAGACCTTGCTGGGCCGGCATCACGCCGTTGCGGCCATTGCGAATGGTTACCCGAAGGGTTTCGGGATCACCGCCATAGGTATAAATGCCGGCGGTCAGATCCGGTGCGCCCAGTACCGGGTTGCCCTTACCCTCCGGGCCGTGGCAGGCCACGCACACCTGGCGATAATGCTGGCGACCGGCCGCGGCCATAGTGGCGTCGACTTCAAGCCCGGCAAGTTGCTGTACGTAGACCGCGGTGCGCGTTATGCCCTGTTCGCCGAGCGCGTCGCCGAACGGCGGCATAGCGGCCCGACGGCCCTGCACGACGCTTTGTTCGATCTGCCCCGGATTGCCGCCCCAGATCCAGTGCTCATCGACCAGGTTCGGGTAGCCGGTCGCTCCGCGCGCGTCCGAGCCATGGCAGGTCGAGCAATTGTGCGCGTACAGGTTACGACCCATCTCGATGGCTTGCGGATCGGAGGCAAGCTCGGTCAACGCCAGCGTGTCGTAGACACCGAAACGCTCCTCGAAGCTGGCCCGGGCGATTTCCATTTCCTGCTCGTATTGGGCCTCCTGCGACCATCCCAGCAGGCCCTGGTAGCGGCCCAGGCCGGGATACAGCACCAAATAGACGATCGAAAAAGCGACCGTGATCCAGAACAGCCCCAACCACCAGCGCGGCAGCGGGTTGTTCAATTCCCGCAGATCCTCGTCCCAGACATGGCCAGTGGTCTCATTGCCGTGCTCGTCTTTGGTCGATGGAATCCTGACGCGACTGGTCCATAGCAGGAACCAAATGGTGGCTGCCAGCGTCGCGACCGTGATGATGATGATGTACCAATGCCAGAACGTGCTCATGAAGGATTCTCCCTGTTGTCCGGCTGTTCCGGCTTTTCCGGGTCGCGGTCTTCCAGCGGTTGATGGGCCTGCTCGTCAAAATCCTCGCGCCGTTTGATGACGAACACGTAAATGACAACAGCCAGAAAGCCAAGCAGTGCGAGTAGCGTGATGATGCCGCCGATCATTGACGGCCTCCGGCGGTCGCGCTGGCGGCCGCGCGCTGGCCAGTCCATTCCAGGCCCATTCCCTGCAGATAAGCGATCAGGGCTTCCAGTTCGGTGACCCCGACCAACTGATCGAATGCAGCCTCGATGTCGGCATCGCTGTAGGGGTCGCCCAACCGCTGCAAGGCACGCATATGCCGCTGCACAGTCGCGGGGTTGACCATCCGCTCGGCCAGCCACGGATAGGCTGGCATGTTCGAATCGGGAACGACCGCGCGCGGATCGATCAGATGCAGTCGATGCCAGTCGTCCGAGTACTTTCCACCCACCCGGGCAACGTCGGGGCCGGTGCGCTTGGAGCCCCACTGGAAAGGCCGATCGTAGACGAACTCGCCAGCGACCGAATAATGCCCATAGCGCTCCGTTTCCGACCGAAACGGCCGAATCTGCTGACTGTGACAGTTGTAGCAGCCTTCAGCAACATAGACATCGCGTCCGGCCAGCCGAATCGGGCTGTAGGGCTCGACGCCATCGGCTGGTTCGACAATCGTTGCCCGAAACATCAACGGAACGATCTGGGCCAGGCCGCCAAGACTGATAACGACCAGGATCAGCACCGCCATCAGACCAATATTTTTTTCAATTGCTTCATGAGACATACGGTTCTCTCCTTCAGGCCGGCTGCGGAATAGCGATGGCTTTCGAACGTCCGGCTGCACTCTGCCAGGTCTTGTAGACGTTCCAGGCCATGAAGAACATGCCGCTGAGGAAAATGACTCCGCCGAGCAGACGCAGCATGTAATAAGGCTCGGTTCGCTTGAGGACTTCGATAAAGGTATAGGTCAGCGTGCCGTCATCGTTGAAAGTGCGCCACATCAACCCCTGCATCAGACCGGCAGCCCACATGGCGGTAATGTAGAGCACCGTGCCGATGGTCGAAGTCCAGAAATGCCATTCGATGGCCTTGATCGAGTACATCTTGTCAACGCCCCACAAGCGCGGGAACAAGGTATACAAGCTACCGATAGATATCATGGCCACCCATCCCAGCGCGCCCGCGTGGACGTGCCCAATGGTCCAGTCGGTATAGTGCGACAGCGAGTTGACGGTCTTGATCGACATCATCGGGCCCTCGAAAGTCGACATGCCGTAGAACGAAAGCGCAACAATCATGAAGCGCAGAATCGGATCAGTACGCAGCTTGTACCAGGCCCCCGACAGAGTCATGACGCCGTTGATCATGCCGCCCCAGCTCGGAGCCAGCAGAATGATTGAAAATACCATACCCAGGGTCTGGGCCCAGTCGGGCAGCGAGGTGTAGTGGAGATGGTGCGGTCCGGCCCACATGTAAATAGCGATCAGCGACCAGAAATGCACGATCGACAGGCGATAGGAGTAAATCGGCCGGTTGGCCTGGCGCGGCACGAAGTAGTACATCATCCCCAAAAAGCCCGCGGTCAGGAAAAAGCCGACCGCGTTATGGCCGTACCACCACTGGACCATGGCATCGACTGCGCCGGAATAGACCGGATAAGATTTCCAGAGGCCTGCCGGCATCGATAGGTTGTTGACGATATGAAGTACCGCGATCGTCAGGATGTAGGCGCCGTAGAACCAGTTGGCGACGTAGATATGTTTGATTTTCCGTCGCATGATGGTGCCGAAGAACACCACAGCATAAACAACCCAGACCGCCGCCACCAGCAACGCCAGCGGCCACTCGAGCTCGGCATATTCCTTGCCCATGGTCTTGCCAAGCGGCAGGCTGATGGCCGCGCCAACGATGACCACCTGCCAGCCCCAGAATGTGAACGCCGCCAGAGCGTCGGAGAACAGCCGCGTTTGACAGGTTCTCTGGACCACGTAATAGCTGGTCGCAAACAGGGCCGAGCCGCCAAACGCAAAAATGACCGCATTGGTGTGCAGTGGCCTGAGCCGGCCGTAGCTGAGCCAGGCAATGCCGTGGGTCAGATCCGGCCAGATCAGCTGCGCGGCGATCAACACGCCGACGAGCATGCCGACGATCCCCCAGACCACGGTCATAATGGCGAATTGCCGCACGACGCGATCGTTGTAGGTTTGGCTTTGATTCATTGCTTATCCAGATGGCTGCGGTTCGATCCGCGTATTCTCGCGAACCTCGCCGGTAATCAATTGATCCGGATCAATCCACGGGCTGATCCGGCCCGAATCCCCACCGTAAACCGGGTTGATGCATCACCAGGTCGCCGTGCACACTTTCGGGACGCGACGCCGTCGCCTGGTCTTCAACGGGATCTGCCGAATGGTACTACGGACGGACTGGCCGCTTCCTCATCCGGGCCAAATTGTGCCCGTCAGATCGTCCGTTCTGGTGACGGCCGCCTCGGACCTCGACCCGATGCCCAGCGTGGCCGGCTTGCCGGCTCGGGTTATCATCGAAAAATGCGCGATCGATCACCCCCGAATCACCATGGCCATCACGCCGCGAGGCAGCTTATGGCACCGACGTCAGGCCGCCCCGACAACGGTGGCAAGGTCTGCAAGCCACATGTTTCGATCGAATCGCGCGATAGCGCGAACCCATCGACCGGATATCCGGCCATCACGGCCTGCCGACAGATCAAGCCATGAAGCAGACCGGATCGTCATCACGCGGCTTGTCGGCGCGCAGCTGGCTGCTGGCCGAAACCACACGCCGGCTGGAAGAATCGGCCGGCGACTACATTCTGGACGATCCGGCCACTCGGCGGGCGGCAGGCCTACCGGCCGGACCGGTTGAGCGAATCGTCGAGCGCGCCGCGCAGCGGCCGGAAGGCGAGCGGCTGCAGACCGAAATCGAGCATGCACTCAGCGCGACTCGCTGGATTGTGATCGTGCTGCTGCTGGCCGGTCTGGTTGGCGGCATTACCGCTGCGGCCAGCATCCCGTCGGCCGATGGCAGCATTGCCTTGTCCTATGCAATCGTCGCCTTGCTCGGCCTGCCCTTGCTGCTGCTGCTGATCTGGGCCGGCATAAGCTTGCGTTCAGGTCGCCAGGTATCAGGCGGCCTGCCGGGCAGAATCGGCGTATGGCTTTTACTATTGATGACTCGGCGTTTCGGTCTGGCGGCCCACCGGCGCCATCTAAGCGCAGCACTGGCCGATCTCGCCAGGCACCACGGTCGCGTTTTGGCGGCATTGGCAACACATGGGTTCTGGACGTTTTTCTTTTTTGGCTGCCTGCTCTCGCTGTGGCTGCGTTTTATTGGCCTGCGATTCGATTTCAGTTGGGAAACCACGCTGTTGTCGGGCGACTGGCTGGATGGTCTGATCGGCTGGATAGGCTGGCTGCCAACGCTGATTTTCGGCATGCCGTTGCCCTCTCCGGAACAGATCGAGGCGATTCTCGAAGGCCACTCGCCGGCCGTAGATCGCGGTCTCTGGGCGGGCTATCTGCTGGCCACAATCGCGATCTATGGGCTCGCACCGCGCGCTCTGCTGGTGCTTGCATTTGCCTGGCGATGGCGCCGCATACAGCCCGAACTGGACCTTGGCCGGCCCGGATATTTGCGTCTGCTGCCGGCATTGGCCGGCAGCGCCGGCCGCTCGACCGGAAAAATCGGACCCGCACCACCGGCCACCAGGAACCGCGACAAACCGGAACGGGCCGGTACGAATCTGCGCACACCAACCGATTCAACCCCGGGTGCGCCGGTTTTGATCGCTGTCGAACTGGGCCGCGTCATGGATCCAAGTTCAGAACTGTGGTCTCATTACCGTTTTCTAGGGCTTGCCGACGACCGGCATCAGCGTCGCGCACTGATCGAGGCGCTGAAGCTTCTCGATCCGCCTCCCCGGGAAATCGTGGCGCTTTGCGCGATCGAGCGTACGCCCGATCGCGGAACCGGCCGGTTTCTGGCCGAGCTGGCACGGTTCGCGCCACTTCAAATTCTTCTTGACGACCCGACCGGACCTGAATTACCCGAGCGGGCCTGGAGCGCCAGAATTGCCGACTGGGATTCACTGGCGGCCGATTTCGGGCTCAGCGAGGTGCGACAAGTCTCCAAACCGGCCGGTTCATGACCTGCCCTTCGCGAACCAATCGGGCGAAAGCCGATTCAGGCTTCGCGCGGCCGCAATAACCAACGCGCCAGGGCAGGCAGTATCAACATCGCGCCGATCATGTTGAAGACAAACATAAAGGCCAGCAAGATGCCCATGTCGGCCTGGAATTTCAATGCCGAGAACAACCAGGTGCCAACACCCACGGCCAGCGTGATCGCGGTAAAAAACACCGCCTTGCCGGTCAGACGCAGGGTGTGCATATAGGCTTCATCCAGCGTCATGCCCTGGTCCATATAGCTTTTGAGTCGACTGAAAATATAGATTCCGTAGTCCACACCGATGCCCACCCCGAGCGCGACGACCGGCAGCGTGTTGACCTTCAGGCCGATGCCGAGGATAGCCATCAAAGCGTAGGCCAGGTAACTCACCAGCACCAGTGGCAATATGATGCACAAGGTGCCGCGTAACGACCGGAAAGTCAGCAGGCACAGCACGATGATCGCCCCATAAACATACAGCAGCATAGGCGTTTGAGCGGCCCTAACCTCTTCGTTGGTGGCGGCCATAACGCCGACATTGCCGGTCGCCAGGCGGAAGCAGATATCCTCCGCACATACCGGTGTTGGCTGTTCGAGCAGACCTTGAACCACTTCGCCTGAGCCCTTGAAATCGAGCCTGCCTTGACTGCCCAGATCGTCGCGCAGTTCCTTGACACGCTGAACCACACGCGCAATCGTCTCGGCCTTGTGATCCTCGGTAAAAATCATAACCGGCATGGCACTGCAATTGCGATTCAGCAGTCCGGTATCGGTATCAATATTTTGCAGGTTCTGGCGCATCACGAATGCGTTTTGCGGCAATACCTGCCAGCGAAGGTTGCCTTCGTTCCAGCCGGCATTGATAATCTTGGCCACGATCGGCAACGAGATGACCTGCTGCACACCCTCGACCTGACGCATCTGCCACGAGAATTCGTCGATCGCTTCCATCACTTCCGGGTTTTCGGTGCAGGCCTGCGGCACGGTCTCGGCAATCACCGAAATCAGGTCCGTGCCCAGCGAGAAGCGCTCTGATATCAGGCGCGCATCGCGGTTGTAACGCGAATCGGCACGAAGTTCCGGCACGCCGGCCTCGGAGTCGCCGATCTGCATGTCTTGCGATTTGTACAAGGCGGCCGCAAACAGCGCGACGCTCACAAGGATGGTCACGGCAGCAACGCCTGGACGCGCAAACGCCGCCACAAACTGCCAGAGCCGGGCCGGAGCCGCTGCGTGTTCGTATTGTTTGTGACGAAACCTGTCGCCATTGCGCATGCGCACGTAAGACAGCAGAACCGGCAACAGAACCAGGTTTGTGAAGATGATGATCGCAACACCAATGCTGGCCGTGATGGCCAGCTCCTGGATAATTCGGATATTGATCAGCAGGATGGTCAAAAATCCAATGGTATCGCTCAATAGGGCAATCGCGCCTGGCGCGAGCAGCTTGACAAAGGTCGCGCGGGAGGCCTCAAGGCTCGACGCGATATCAACCTGGTCGAGGCCGACGCCGTCCTGGTGCATTCCGGCCGGCGAGCGACCGCACCAATAATGTGGACCGAATACCGTTCGTCTTCATACTCTCCACGAATGGATTCGAGCCGATCGGCCACATCCTGATAATCGAGTGATTCGCCGGTCGACGGATCTTCTTCGAGCAAATTGGCCCAGACCATCGCGCCGGAGAAGTCCTCGGCCACCAGACGCCCGACCTCCCCGGATTTAATGATGTTAGAACGAACAATATCGAACATTTCCGGCGATGGCGAAAAATCAGCCGGGATCACATTGCCGCCGGCAAAACCATCCTCGATCACCTCGACAAAACGCACATTGGGCGTGAAAATCGATCGAACGCTGGCCCGATCAACGCCGGGCAGCAAGAATACCTTGTTACTAATCTGTTCGAATCGCTCAAAGAATTCCGGCGTGAACATCTCGCCATCACGCGCCATCAAGGCAACCATGATGCGGTTTGCGCCACCGAATTCGCGTTCGTAATCAAGAAACGTCTGCATGTACTCGTGGTCCAGCGGCAGCTGTTTCTTGAAACCGGCATCGACGCGAAGCTGGGCCATATAAAAACCCATGATGATCGTACCGATCGCGAAGATCAGCAAAATCGCGGGTCGAACCGCGAAAACCGCGTCCGCCATCCGGCCTTTGAATCCCGTCTGATTACTCATGCCGAACTCCATCTTCGCCGACCAGGATCGTAGCGCCGTTGGCGATCACGACCGCGGCATAGTCGCTGCCCATTCGATCGGCATCGCTTTCAATCCGGCCGTCGGGATGCAGGACGAGACGGGTCGATCCTGAGCCGACCATCAGGACCCGACCGTCATCAGTCACGGTCGCGCCCATCAGGCTTTGGGTTGTGCCGGTTTCAATGCCTTCCCAGCTGTGGCCGAAGTCACAGCTTTTTTGCGCATGGCCGCGCAGGCCAAACGCGACGATGCAATCGTTTTGACGAACCAGGCCGAACATTGAGCCGGAGTAGGGGAAGCGGAAACTCTCCCAAGTTTGGCCCGAATCCTCGCTACGGTAACCATAACCGCGCTCGGCAACGATCATCATGCGGCCGTCGCCATAGTTGAGGATTGCGTTGAGGTGACATTCCAGAAACTCGAAACAACCCTTATCGACCATGTCGTCGGTGCCGTCGGAAAACTCAAAATCATCGGGCAAGGTCTCGTAACCATCCTGTTCACCTGCCAGTGCTGCCCAGTCAATCGCCTCGGAGGTCACACGTTCAGCGATTCGCTCGACCTGCCAGTTGATTCCGCCATCGCGGGTGCTCATGAATCGACCGTACGCGCCAATCGCATAACCCCGGCTCGGATCAACAAAAACGACATCCAGCAAGGGCTCTTGCGCCTCGGGCTCGAAGTGCTGCACAAACCAGGTCAGACCACCATCCATGCTGGAGATGATCGCCGCATCGTGACCGACCGCCCAGAGCCTTCGCCCACTCGCAGTGATCCGTGTCAAGGTAGACCGGACGGGCACCTGGTTTGCCTGGCTCCACGATTGGCCGCTGGCGGAGATCAGCACATGGCCGCGCTCACCGACCGCAATCAACGCGTCGTTCACTTTGATGGCATCGAGCAACAGGCTCTGATCGGCCAGTCGCGCCTTTATTGCGGGCTCTGCGGCAATTTCATCTTCCTGGGCAATTGCCGCGAAATCAATAAACAGCGCAAGCAGGGCGCTGATCAGACAATAGCGAATCGTACTTTTTCTCATTTCCAGGCTCGGCATGCAGCGTCGGATGACCCCGGGGCCGACCCGAACTCGGGTCGGCCTGGTCCTTGTGCAGAGGAAGTGCGTGAACTATCGCCGTCCGCGTGTCCGCAGAGCCTGTGGAGTATAGTTACCCACCGACAGTTCGACGTTGAACGTGTTGACCGGATCCTGGTTATCCAGGCCTACCGCCACGTATCGACCCGATAACAGATCCATGTGGGATTCGATCGTCGACCAGAACGTCGGCACATCGTAGTAATTGATCGAATGCGCCACGGATGCACGCCACAGCTCCCCGCGCTGATCGTAATGATCGGTCAACAGAATCTGGTAAGAATCTTCATCGAGGAAATAGGTCCGGCGAGAATTGATGTGGCGGGTCCCGTCACGCAGACGCGCCTCGACCACCCACACCCGATGCAATTCGTAGCGCATCAGGTCAGGATTGAGATGACCGGGACCGACCATGTCATCAGGCGTGACATCGGATCCGTGGACGGTGTAGGAGTTATACGGCACAAACATTTCTTTTTTGCCGACCACTTCCCAGTTGAAGCGATCCATCGCGCCGTTGAACATGTCGGTCATGTCGTTGGTGCGGAGACCATCGGATGCAGTACCGGGGTTGTCGTAGGCGACATTCGGCGCACGCCGCACGCGGCGTTGACCTGGATTGTAGATCCAGGCCTGGCGCGGCTGCTCAATCTGGTTCAGGGTCTCGTGAACCAGCAGGATATTACCTGCCAGGCGAGCCGGCGACTCAACTTCCTGGAAAAAATACAACAGGATGTTGTTGGTATCGGCGAGCGTTACGCCTTCTTTGTAATACAGGCCCAGAATTTCTTCGCGCAACTTGACCAGCTGATAGTTACCGTTGGTCGTTGGTGCGACCTGGTTGTTATAGCGCGTGCCGCCGATACC
>JAIVHD010000401.1 GCA_020201235.1 Lysobacteraceae bacterium | reverse complement strand
AGCACTGACGATGCAGGCATGACGACAGTCGCGATTCGGGCGACTGTCGGATTCCGACAGGCCCGCCGATGTTGTCCCGGACGGCCGCAGATCTCGCCGCCCCGGCTCCACGCCGGGGCCTTGATCGAGAGAAAAGCAGCAATGCCTCGAATACCCGTTCGTTAGCAAGCTGTTTTGTGGTTTTTCTTTGTCTTTGTCTCAGCGGTTCTGCGAGAGGCCGCCTTCGGCTTTTCGGGTGCTCTGGCGTGTCTGCCGATACCACACCCAAAGCAGCGCGACCTGCGCCGGAACCAGCCAGAGCATCAGGTCGTAGTTCCATTGCGCACCCGGAAGCAACTTGAGCAGTACTGCCGAGACCAGGCCGGCGGCAACCAGCAGCGCCGCCAGGCGTTCGATCGGCCCGTTGCCGAAGCGCCACAGCAACAGCAGCGCTGGGTTGAGCAGCAGCAGATTCTCGTTGCGCCAAGCCGCTTCGTGTGCAGTGGCAAGCCACAGAAACAGCAGCACTGCCCCGGCCACGGCGGCAAATAAAATCCATGCGCGTGCGCCAAACAGCCGCAGGATACGGTGTTGAAAAACGAGTCGCGGCAAGACGATCAGCATCATGCTGAATGCCGCCAGGGCAATCATACCCAGGGCAGGAAAATGCGGTTTTGCAGGAGGTTCCACTCGCGTCGACTGGTACAGCATTCGATCCTCGATAACCAACGGCTCGCGCAGGCCGTCGGCGGTCGTGATCGACAGGCCGGCGACGGTTTCGGCAACCACTTCCGGCAAGAACATTTCTTCCCAGAGCGTACGCGGTCGGTCGGCCATTCGTCCGAGCCCGGCCTGGATGCCGAGGTAGAACAGCGGGTCATCCTCGATCAGTCGGCGGGTGTGCTGGCGGAAATTGTGCCCGGCCGGTCGGGTTTTCGAATGCGCGCCAAGCAGCCCGTCGAGCGCATGGTCGAGGCCGTCGCGCACCCGGTTGGAGCAATTGTTGAAGTAATAGTCGTAGCGAAAATCCCGGGTCTCGGGCTGGACCCCCGCCTCCAGCCAGTCGGTCAGGCGCCGGATCTGCACTGGTGTGAGGTTAAGCAGCTGTGCGCGCACGCCGCGATCGCGCCAGCGATAGTAGGACAGTTCGTCTTCCGGCGAGCGGGCCAGCGCGAAATAGACCATTTCGCCGAACAGATATTCCTTGTAAAACCCTGGCTTGTCGAAATCAAAGAAACCGAAATTGTAAACCTGATCAATGCCTCGAGCCGCATCACGAATCCAGATCGCGTTATGCCCGAACTGCTCCTCGATCCGCTCGGCGGTCCCGTAAGTCATCAGCCAGGCCTGCTGGGACCAGACCGACGGCGCAAACAGCACAAGGATAAAAACCAGACACTTCATGTTGATGACTTTATGGACCATGGCTACATTGGTTTCCGGTTTCCGGTTTCCGTAAAAGCATAGCGTGCCGGATCAGAGCTCGGATGACTAGACGACAACATAATCGAACGCTCTGCCGGAAACCCAAACCCGGTTTTACTCGTCCCGACTCAGCAGGAAATGCAGCAGGTTATTCTGGAAAAAGGCGTTATTCGTCAATTGGCTGTGATCCTCACACAGGAAAAGCGGGTAGTCGATCGGGAAATCGCTCCAGCGGTGGCGCGGCACGAAGGGGTCCAGCGTCTGGCGCGCGAGCAACGAGGTCTTGGTGACCAGCCCGTCGCCGGGCTCGAGCATCAGGCGCTCATAATCGATGCCGGGCCGTGGCGACTTGATCTGTTCGGGCTTGAGTCTGAGCTTGTATTCCCCGGCAACCTCCTCGACCACCATGCGTGCCGGGGTCAGCGAGCAGTCACCACCGAACACGACCAGTTGCCAGGGCTGGCGTTGCATGTTGACGGTGAGCGACCACATGAACCGGCGACCGCGCTCGATATGCTTGTGGAAGTACTTTTCGAGCAGTGCCAACCGCTGCTCGCCGGCAGCCGGGTCGTCAAAGCCACGCAGGATATCGGCACGCAGCTTGGGATCGAACAACGACCACTGGAAACGTTGCCAGGTGCTGATGTCGAACGGATCAAGGTCGAAGGGTCGACCATCGATATCGACCAGCCAGTTGGTCAAGGGATGCGGAAACAGCTGATAAAAGCTTGGAAAGGTCAGCATGACTTCTGGCGGAATACGCGCCAGGCCGATGCGGCGACCGACCATGAAGGCCTTCATCGATTCGACCGAACCCATGTTGGGTGTGCCCAGGATCACGATTCGTCGAACCCGGCTTTCGCCGTGGTAATTGACCGGAAATTCATTGTCTTCGGTTACATCACGGGTGCCGTAACGGGAGGTAATAGTAGCGGCCCGAGGGATCGACCGCCGTTCCGGCACTGGCGGCTTGAAAGCCGCCGACATCCTCCAGCACGTCGATAATCGGCTGATAGAAATTGCGACCGGCGAATTTTCCGGTTATGCCGGTCGCGCGAACGTCGCCCGGGTCGGGCATCAGTGTTTCCGGATCGATTTTTAGTGCCGCATCACGATAGTCAGAAAACACGACATCCCACACGGAACCGATCCAGATCTTGTCGCCGTTCTCGGAGGTCAGTTCAGAGCCCATCAGGCCGGGTATGATGATCACCGGCGGCTGTTCGACGTTTTCGCGCGCGGACGTATACAGCCGTTGCAGATCTGGCCGGTTCGGTGCCAATTGACAAGCCGACAAGCCCAGCATGATTGTCCCGAGCAAGACCTGCAGCACAACAAGCCGTCGAAGCGCACTCGACCGGTGCCATCGAACGGCCGGACGAGACGCGCCATGCTTGGCCTTGCAGGGGATGTTGATTGCTCGCTTGATCACTGGCTATACCGACCGGTCAGATTGCCTATATCTTGCTACACTTCAGCGTTGTCGATCACTTCTTTTACCAGGAAAATTCCCACCCATGACGAAGATTCGATTCACAAATCGTGCCGGGCTGAAACTGACCGGAAATCTCGAACTGCCGGCCGGCGGCAGTTGGCGTGCGACTGCGCTGTTTGCGCACTGCTTCACCTGCACCAGCAACATCAAGGCGGCCCGCAATATCACGCGCGCGCTGGCCGAGGCGGGTTTTGCCGTTGTCCGATTCGATTTTACCGGTTTGGGAGAAAGCGACGGCGATTTTTCCGACACCACATTTTCGAGCAACCTCGACGACCTTGAGGATGCGGCTGCCTGGATGGCCGAAGAACTGGCCGCCCCGCAATTGCTGATCGGGCATTCGCTTGGCGGTGCAGCGGTATTGGCTGTGGCCGAACGACTGGACAGCGTGCGTGCTGTAGCCACCCTGGCTGCGCCGTCCAGCGCAGACCACGTGCTGAAGCAGTTTGCCGATAACCTGGATGAAATTGAGACCGAGGGCAGTGCTGAGGTACAGCTTGCCGGCCGGCCGTTTCGCATTCGCAAGGATTTCGTCGACGATGCCCGCAGCCACTCGATCGACGAGCGCCTTGGCAAGCTTCGGCGTGCCTTGCTGGTGCAGGTGAAGCAGTGCGCAAACAGCGCAGTCGCACGCCAACTGCCGCCGGCCGGCAGTTCGAGATTTCCGGTCAG
>JAIVHD010000175.1 GCA_020201235.1 Lysobacteraceae bacterium | reverse complement strand
GTTCAGGCCTATCGCCTCGCAGCCCAAGTCCACGGCCTGGGCTACGGCGTCTTCGTTGATGTCGGTGACGAACACCTTTGCGCCCTCGGCCCGTAGCAGCTTGACCAGCTCAAAGCCGACGTGGCCCACGCCCTGGACGGCGTAGCTGTAGTCGCCGAATTCCTCGTCGTTGAACCGTCGCGACAACGAGGCGCGAATGCCCTGCAGGGTGCCGTAGGCGGTAAACGGAGAGGGGTCACCCGAACCGCCGTGAACCTGGTGGACACCGACGCAATTGTCGGTTTCCTGGAACACGTATTCCATGTCGTTGACGTCGATGCCGACGTCCTCGGCGGTGATGTAGCGCCCGTGCAGCGACTCGATAAACCGCCCGAACGAGCGAAACAGCGCCTCGGACTTGTCCTTGCGCGGGTCCCCGATCAGCACCGACTTGCCGCCGCCCAGGTTCAGGCCGGCCACGGCCGCCTTGTAGGTCATGCCGCGCGACAGGCGCAGCACGTCCTCCAGCGCTTCTTGCTCGGTGGCATAGGGCCACATGCGCAAACCGCCCAGGGCGGGGCCTAGCGTGGTGTTGTGGATGGCGATGATGCCTTTCAGTCCGGCATCCTTGTTGTGGCAAAACACGACTTGCTCATGGCCGGTCGTGTCAATGACTTCAAACAGATTCATGCGCGACTCCTGGCCTGCGCTTCTTTGTCGCAGACTCATAAGAGGGCCGGAACCCCGAAGAACCGGCCGGGAAAGGAAACGCGCCGTCCGAAGCCGGGTGGTCTTCGGACGACGCAACCTTTCTAGTCTAGCGGAATCCAGCTGCCGAAAGGTTTCAGCAGCTTTTCAGTTGGAGAAAATCCGCGTTCTCGGACCCATCATCCAGGCGGTCACGTCATCGGGCGCGCCAATGCCGATGCCGTCGGTCAGGTCCTCTTCGCTGTACTCGGTATTGGGCAGAAATATCGCGCAGACCTCGACCGTCACTTCGTGCTGCAGCAGGCGGCCCAGCAGGTCCTTGGGGGTGAGACCGGGCGGGTCGAAGCTCGCGGCCTGGTAGTCGGCCAGGGCCAGTTCGGCACCGTCGCCGCACAACAGTACCCGCACTTCCAGACCCTGATCGACCGCCTTGTTGGCCAGCGTCAGCGGCATGGCACGATCCTGAGTGGCCGAGCCGGTTACGGTGACGAACAGACGATGCTCGCGACCACCCCCCATGCCGCCATGGTGGCCTTCGCGTTGCTGGCCGTGCTGTTGTCCTCGCTGGCCATGTTGCTGGCCTGGTTCGCCCCGATCCTGTGCGGCCACGGGCAGGACGAAGCCCAGCGCCAGAAGACCGGCGGCGATCAAGTGAAAAGCACGAGTACTGGAAAGCTGCATAAAAACTCCTTGGATGTTGTGTCTGAGTGGAAAAATCTCCTCCACAGCGTACCGCAAGATTGCGCCTCTACAGCACTCGCCCGGCAATCAAGGCCCGCACGGTCCGGGAACGATCTTGATGAGATCGGTTTGCAGATTGGTCGGCCTCCCGGGTCAGCATGCAGCCTTCGCCATCCCGCGCCGGGTTGAAGTAATTGCCCGATGGCCGGGTGGTGCCAGTCAATCGTCGATTTTATTCAAACGCCTGTCCGGGTTTGCTGCCGGCGGCCTTGAGGATTTTGGCCAAGGGGCAGAAGCCGGTAAAAGCTGCCTGGAGCATGTTCAGGCCCACAAAGGCGGTCAGAATCAGCCAGTAGACGCTGTGCACCTGCGACAAGACCAGGCTGAGGAGAATCACGGTGCCAGCAAAGGCGAAAACGGCACGATCGATGTTCATTGAATGCTCCTTGGAAGTAGTCATTAAAGCAAATTCTAATGTACACCAGTAACACGACCTTTATCGCATTCGGGCGCATATCGGCTGCGCATTGTGGTGAATCGCGCCGCGCTGGGCTACTATCGGCGACACTTCTGACCCTGCAGGATTCGCACAGTGACCGACGCCATCGTTCTCGGCAAGGGCGAACAAATCGTCCGCCTGGCCCTCCGCTACGCCAACCGCCATGGTCTGGTAGCCGGCGCGACCGGCACCGGCAAGACCGTCACTCTGCTGGTGCTGGCCGAAGGCTTTTCGCGCATGGGCGTGCCGGTGTTCATGGCCGATGCCAAGGGCGATGTCTCCGGCCTGGCCGCGGCGGGCACGCCGCACCCGAAAATTGATGACCGGATCCAGCGCATCGGTATCGAAGATTATCGCCAGGAGCCCAATCCGCTGGTGTTCTGGGACCTGTGGGGCCAGGCCGGTCATCCGGTGCGCGCCACCGTCACCCAGATTGGCCCGACCCTGCTGGCCCGCATGCTCGAGCTCAACGACACCCAGGAAGGCGTGCTCAACGTGGTCTTCCGGGTCGCCGACGAGGCCGGCATGCTGCTGCTGGATCTCAAGGATTTGCGCGCGCTGCTGACCCACGTGGCCGACAACCGCAAGGAGGTCAGCGCCCGCTACGGGCTGGTCAATAC
>JAIVHD010000400.1 GCA_020201235.1 Lysobacteraceae bacterium | reverse complement strand
TGGCTGGGCCAAAAAGTTCCAAAACTCAGTAATCTGTGAAAATCTGCGTAGACTGCGGTTGGTTTTTACAAATGGCTGAAACACGTACCTCATCGGGAAAATGATATGACGTTGGGTTAAAGTCGAGATCGGCAAACTGTTTTCTCACGGAGTTGTCACGAGCATGAAAGACGCCTATCCCTATTACCTGGCCAATAAGGCCGTTTTCGCCAATCGTGACCTCGAGGTGCTTGACAAGCACACCGGCAGGGTCGCCACGCGGGTCGCCCGGGCCGGAGAATCCGAAGTGGACCAGGCGATTGCCGCGGCCGCCGAGGCGGCCCCGGCCATGGCGCGCGTGCCATCACATCGCCGTCGCGATGTGCTGCATCACTGCGCAGACCAGTTTGAACAGCGCTTTGATGAGCTGGCCGAAATTCTGCTGGTCGAGGGTGGCAAGGTGATCCGGGATTGCGTTGGTGAGGTTCAGCGTCTGATCGATACCTTCCGGATCGCCGCCGAGGAGGCCACGCGCATCGGTGGCGAAGTCCTGCCGATGGATATCGCGCCGCGCACCGAGGGCTTTCTGGGCTTGTGGAAACGCGTGCCGATCGGCCCGGTCTCGTTCATCACGCCGTTCAACTTTCCGTACAACCTGGTGGCCCACAAGATTGCGCCGGCGATCGCGGCCGGCTGCCCGTTCGTGCTCAAGCCGGCCGCGAACACGCCGGTCGGCGCGCTGGTGCTGGGCGAAGTCCTGGCCGAATGCGATCTGCCGCTGGGCGCTTTTTCGATTCTGCCTGTCGATCACGATGCGGCTGACCGCTTTACCGAGGATGAGCGCCTGAAGCTGTTGAGCTTTACCGGTTCCGACGAAGTTGGCTGGAAGCTCAAATCACGGGCCGGGAAAAAGCCGGTCGTGATGGAACTCGGTGGCAACGCCGCCTGCCTGGTCGATGCCGATGCCGATATCGAGGATGCCGTCGACAGGTTGGTATTCGGAGGGTTTTATCAATCCGGCCAGAGCTGCATTTCGGTGCAGCGCGTGCAGATCCACCGTGACATCTACGACCCGGTCCGCGACAGGCTGGTCGAAAAGGTCGGCGCATTGAAAGGCGGCGATCCACGCGACCCTGAAACCTTTATCGGTCCGCTGATCAGCGAGGACGATGCCAGGCGCGTCGTTGAATGGATGGAAGAGGCTGAAGAAAACGGCGCGCGTCGGTTGGTCGGGGGCGAGCGCGAAGGAGCCATCGTACGTCCCGCCATCCTCGAGAACGTGCCGCGCGATTGCCGCATTTACAACAGCGAGCTGTTCGGCCCGGCCATGGTGATTGAGCCGTTCGACGATTTCGATGAGGCGCTGGCGATCATCAACCAGTCGCGCTATGGGCTTCAGGCCGGTCTGTTCCTGCGCGATATCGGGAAGATTCGCAAGGCCTGGGATGTCCTTGAGGTGGGTGGGGTGATCATCAATGACGTGCCGAGTTTCCGGGTCGACCACATGCCCTACGGCGGCGTCAAGGATTCGGGCCTGGGCCGCGAGGGCATCCGTTATGCCATCGAGGACATGACCGAGATCCGACTTCTGGCGATTCGCGATCCACAGGCAAACTGACGCGATCGGGAGTGTCGGTCGGGTCGATACGATGCGCCCTTCGTGTTGGTTCGGTTGCGTTTGTCTGAGTGTCTGGTGAATCAGCCAGGCTAACGCGCTTATCCGCGCGGCGCTGTTTCGCGTCGCCTGAGCCTAGCCAATTGCACGAACACAAGCGCGCCGGCCAGCGTCAGTGCAAACGGCAACAGCAGCACGTAACGACCGTTGCCGGGTGCCGTGGTTTCCAGCCACTGATACAGTCCGACCCCGGCCAGTGGCGCGAGCAGGCCGCGCACGCCGGTCAGACTGACATGGATGCCCATGTACAGCGTCGAGCGACTGTCACTGGCAAAATCGTTATGTCCGAGGTTCCAGCCCAGCTTGCCGCCGGCAAAGGCCGCACCCAGCGCCAGCGCGCCGAGCCAGAATAGCCAGATTTGGCCGAAGATCGCACCGGGCACGAACATCCCGATGGCCAGCACGAAGCTCCAGCTATGCCGGGCCCGGTAATCGAGGATGTGCACCTGATCCAGGCGCCTGGCCCAGATCGGCGTCAGGATCGCGACCGGCAGTGTGGTGGTTGGAAACAACACGCGCCAGGACTGGTCGTTGAACTCCATCGCAACACCGATGCCGGCTGCGGTAGCCGCCATAACGATGGAATACGTGACTGCGATCTGGCCGGTGATGGTGGCGCGCACATGCCGCGGGAAATTGGCGCGCCAGATCGCTGCGCGCAGCGTGATTACGCCGCACCAGCACAGCCGCGCAACAATCATCCAGAAAGTTAGCCATACCAGGCCACCGACGCTGAGCGGGGCCAGCGCGATCAACAGCGCGGCCAGCGCGCACAGTGCCATCAACGAGGCCACCCAGCGTGTTTTGTGGCGACCGTGGGCCCAATTTGCAAACGCCAGGCTGGTGATGTTGGCAAAGGCCGGCGCGCCGGTGACCAGGGCTACCGCGACGTTGACCACCACAGGACTGGCGACTCCGGCGAATCCGGTTTTGACGATGACCCCCAGCAGGCCGCCCTCGAGCGCGCCGAGGGTTACCGCCATCAATGCATTAACCTGCACTTCGCGCGGCATCAGCGTGCGGGCAATGAATGGAAGCGGGCTGCGGTGTGCTGGCATGGAAGTTCCAGGTGCCTGTCGGATTGCGGGACGGTTCTGCCCGGGCTTGCGTGCTCGAGGGTATCGACCCGAGCCGCCGCGCCGGGAAAGGGCTCTCGAAATTGATCGCTTGACCGCCGAGACAAGCACCCACGCGGTTGAATCTGCGTCTGACAGATCCATATACTAATCGACGGCGGTCGATTGTCGACCAAAGCAATAAACCGAAGATCAAGGAGCGACTCATGCGTACGCTACACGTGATTTTGACAACTGCCGCGCTGACCCTGGCGGGCTGTCAGTCCGAGGATTCCAGTGAACAGCTTGATCGGACTGGCGAGGAAATTGAACAGGCCGCAGACCAGACCGGCGAAGCCGCCGAGTCAATTTACGACGATACCATGGAGTCGGTCAGCGAGCGCGGCGAACAGGCCCGGGATAACGCCGGCGAGTTGGCCGAACAGGCCCAGAACGAGGCACGTGAGGCCTGGCAACGCGCGGTTCGGTTGGCCAACGAAGCCGACCGCAAGGCGCGCGCAGCGCTGGATGCCGGGCTGGAGCGTGGCAGCGAAACCTGGGACAACGCGGTCGCTGAGGCCCGTCAGGCCCGCGATCAAGCCCGCGAGGCGCTGGAGGATGCCAACGAATATTCCGCCAGTGCCTGGTCTTCCTTCAAGACCCGGTCCCAGGCTGTCATGGACCGGGCCGATCAGGCCTGGCGGGAATTGGAAGACGACCGCAACGGCCAATGATCTGGGCCGGACGGGTTCCTTCGAGCCTGTCCGGCATCCGCAGGAAAGATGTTTGACCAACAACCCGATTGGTTCGCTGCGGCCGGCCTTTTTGGTTTGGCCGGCACGATGTCGCGGCGGGATTCCGGTTACCATTTCAACAGTTGATCAATTCTGTGGAAAATCGTGACCGATCCGTATAATCCCGCCGCCATTGAGCCTGCAATGCGCGAGCGTTGGGACAACAACCACTCATTCCGTTCGCCCGATCATCCAGGCGACGACACCTTTTATTGCCTGAGCATGTTTCCCTACCCGTCGGGGCACCTGCACATGGGTCACATGCGCAATTACACGATTTCGGACGTGATCACGCGCTTTCATCGCATGAACGGCCGGCCGGTGCTGCAACCGATGGGCTGGGATGCGTTCGGCCTGCCGGCCGAAAATGCTGCAATCGCCAACGGCGTGCCACCGGCCAGATGGACCCGCGACAACATCGACCACATGCGCGGGCAGCTCCAGCAACTGGGCTTTGCAATCGATTGGCAGCGCGAGTTGGCGACCTGCAACCCCTCTTATTATCGCTGGAACCAGTGGTTGTTCATCAAGATGCTGGAACGTGGTATTGCGTACAAGAAAACCGGGACGGTCAATTGGGATCCGGTCGATAAGACCGTGCTGGCCAACGAGCAGGTCATCGACGGCAAGGGTTGGCGCACCGGTGCGGAGGTCGAAAAGCGCGAGATTCCAATGTATTACCTGCGCATTACCGACTACGCCGACGAATTACTCGAAGCGCTCGACGGGCTGGACGGCTGGCCGGAGCGCGTGCGCGCGATGCAGGCCAACTGGATCGGTAAGAGCGTCGGCATGGAAATCGAGTTTCCGCACGACGATGGACGGTTGAAGGTTTTCACGACCCGCCCGGATACGCTGATGGGCGCAACCTACATGGCCGTGGCACCCGAACATCCGCTGGCCCGCAAGGCCGCCGAAACACGGCCAGGATTGGTATACTGCAAAGACCGGGATTCGCCTGCTCAATTCCGGTCGTTTCGACGGGCTGGATTTCGAAGCCGGGTTCAACGCCATCGCCGAGGCGCTGGAAGACAAAGCGATGGGTCGGCGTCGAACCCAGTTCCGGTTGCGCGACTGGGGCGTTTCGCGCCAACGTTACTGGGGTTGTCCGATCCCGATGATCCATTGCCCCGAGTGTGGCGACGTGCCGGTGCCGGAAAAGGATCTGCCGGTCGTTCTGCCTGAAGACCTGGTACCCGACGGCAGTGGCAGCCCGCTGGCCCGCAGCGAAGCCTTTCTGGCCTGCGAATGCCCGACCTGCGGGTCTGCGGCGCGACGCGAAACGGACACCATGGATACCTTCGTCGATTCGTCGTGGTACTTCATGCGCTATCCGTGCGTTGACAACGACCAGGCCATGGTCGACGACCGCACCAGCCAGTGGATGCCGGTTGATCAATATGTCGGCGGCATTGAGCACGCCATTTTGCACCTGCTGTACGCGCGCTTCTGGACCCGGGTGATGCGCGATCTGGGGCTGGTCGAGGTCGACGAACCGTTTGCCAGGCTGCTGACCCAGGGCATGGTGCTGGCCGAAACCTGGTTCCGCGAGGATGCGGCCGGGCGCAAGCACTGGTTCAACCCGTCGCGCGTTGAGGTGGAGCGCGACGCGAAAGGCAACATCACCTCGGCAGTGCTGCGCGACGACGGTCAGCAGGTCCATTTTGGGGGCATCGAAAAAATGGCCAAATCCAAGAACAACGGCGTCGACCCGGCCCGGCTGGTGCAGCAGTACGGTGCCGACACGGTGCGGCTGTTTTCGATGTTTGCCGCGCCGCCGGAGCAGTCGCTGGAATGGTCGGATGCCGGTGTCGAAGGTTCCTGGCGCTTTCTGAAACGGCTGTGGACCCAGGTCCACGAACATCTCGAATCGCCCTTAGATGCTCGCGGCGGCCTCGACGCGGCCGGCCTGTCGGATACAGCGCGTGAAACGCGTCGTCGGGTTCATGAAACCATCCTGAAAGTCGGCGACGACATCGGTCGACGCCATACCTTCAATACTGCGATTGCAGCGGTCATGGAGTGCAGCAATCATCTGGCCCGGTTTGATGTCCAAAACGAGACCGATTGCCAGGTCGCGCGTCACGGCTGGGAGTCGCTGATTCGATTGATTGCGCCAATCACACCGCACATCGCCCAGTCCCTGTGGGAGGCGCTGGGCCACGCCGATGACATTCTCGCCGCCGGCTGGCCGACACATGACGAAAGCGCGCTGGTCCAGCAACAGGTCATGATCGTGGTGCAGGTCAACGGCAAAGTGCGCGGCCGCCTGACCAGCGTGCCTGGACGCGATTCGAAGCAGATCGAGCAGGACGCCATGAAAGAGGAAAATGTTCGAAGATACGTCGAGGGCAAGGCCGTGCGCAAGGTGATCGTCGTACCCGACAAGCTGGTCAACATCGTGGTGGCGGCATGAGCAGGAATCGTCAGCGTTTGTACGATCTGGCCGCGATCGCGGTCTCTGCCTGCTGCCTGTTGGTACTGTCCGGCTGTGGTTTTCAGCTCCGCAGTGCGGCCGACCTGCCCGAGGAAATGGCGACAACCTGGGTCGATACCCCGGACTCGACCAGCCTGTTCACGCGCGAACTGAAACTGCTGTTGCGCGGCAATGATGTCGAGGTGGTCGACGGCGATGTATTGCTGGCTCCAGAAAGCTTGCGCCTGGTGCGAGATTTTCAGTTCGACGAGCAGGAAATCCTGGGCGCGACCAGCGAAGAAGAGCTGATCCGCGACAACCTGAGGCGCGAGATGGCCGCAGCGCTGCTGCGCCGCCTGGAGGCCTTTGGCCGAACGTGAAGGTTTTTCCCGAACGCCTGCCGGAACAATTGATCCGCGGCATCAAGCCGGTATACCTGATTGCCGGTCCTGAGCGGCTGCTGGTTGAAGAAGCGGCCGACCAGATCCGCGCCGCCTGTCGAAAGCAGGGCATCGATGAACGCATCCGCATCAGCGCCGATGGCCGTTTCGACTGGAACGAACTTGCCCGGGCAACTGAAACCGGTTCGCTGTTCGCGACCCGCCGGCTGGTTGAGTTGCGGCTGCCGACTGGCAAGCCGGGTGCCGAAGGCGGCAAGGTCATCCGTGCCTGGCTGGACCAGGGTCGCGATGACGTGCTTTTGATCCTGTGTGACCAGTGGGAGTTTGCGCAGGAGAAAGCGGCCTGGGTCAAGGCGATCGAAAAGACCGGCATCTACATGCCGGCCTGGGGCGTCAAGCCGCCTCAATTGCCGGCCTGGATCGCGCATCGATTGAAGAGCCGGGGCCTGGCCTCCGATTCTCCGATCTGCCAGTTTCTGGCTGAGCGGCTGGAGGGCAACCTGCTGGCCGCAGCGCAGGAGGTCGAGCGCCTGGCAATGCTTTTCCCAGGCCGGAAGCTGGGCCTGGAACAGGTTCGGGCGGCAGTCGCCGACAATGCACGCTTCGACAGTTTCCGACTGGTCGAGCTGGTGCTGGATGGACAGGCCGGGGCCGCGCTGCGTTGCATCCGGGGGCTGCGCGAGGCCGATACGCCGCCGCCCCAGATCCTTTGGGCGCTGGGACGTGAACTGGAAATTGCCAGCCTGGTCGCGCGCCGCGCCGGGCAGCAGCCGATCGAGCGCGTATTTTCAGATTTAAAGGTCTGGCGTTCGCGCCAGCAGGCGATCCAGACCTGTATCCATCGTAACGGAGCGCGCCGGCTCGACCGGGCAGTCGGTCGCCTGACGCGGCTGGACCTGCTGTCAAAGGGCCAGAGCACCGACGGCAATTTCTGGCTGGAGCTGGAAAGCCTGTGCGTTCAGGTCGCGTCAACCCCGGCACGCGGCGCATGACCGCGCGGCGCGCGATCGCGATTTTCGGCGGCACCTTCGACCCGGTGCACTATGGTCACCTGCGC
>JAIVHD010000174.1 GCA_020201235.1 Lysobacteraceae bacterium | reverse complement strand
GTATTGATCGAAATGAATTCGACCCCCTCGATGTTGGCCTCAACCATCTGGTTGATCGCGTTGCCACCGCCGCCGCCGATGCCAAGCACCTTGATGGTCGCGCAGGGCGTGTAGTTTTCAATAAGTTCAAATGCCATGATTGTTCTCCTTTTCGCTCGCCGTGGAAAAATGTGAGAGTGCGGCTGCCCGAACGCGACCTACAGCTTTGCTGTCGTCGCCCGCCTTGCCGGGCCCGATCCGCGAATGTTCAAACTGCTTTTTCAAAACTCCCCCTGAAACCATTGCTTGAGCCGTTGGAGCATGCCGCCGGCCGAGACCCGGCCGCGACCGCGGCCGAAGCGTCCAGGCCGGTCAATCTTGCTACCGCGCAGCAATAGGCCGACACCGGTGGCATAAATCGGGTTGTTGACCACTTCAGACAGCCCACGCACATGCTGCGGCGCGCCCAGGCGGACCGGCATGTGCATGATCTCCTCGGCCAACTCGACCACGCCCTCCATGCGCGCGCCACCGCCGGTCAGCACCAGGCCGGCCGGGATCAGGTTCTCGCAACCCGACTGGCGTAACTGCTTGTGGACGTGGTTGAACAGTTCGCGATAGCGCGCCTCGACCACCTGCGCGAGCGTCTGGCGCTCGAGCCGGCGCGGCGCGCGGTCGCCCACGCTGGGGACCTGGATGGTCTCGTCGCTAGCGGCCAGCTGCTCCAGCGCGCAGGCGTACTTGATCTTGATTTCCTCGGCATGCATCGTCGGCGTCCTGAGCGCCACAGCGATATCGCTGGTGACCAGGTCGCCGGCGATCGGGATGCAGGCCGTATGCTGAATCGCGCCGTCGGCAAACACGGCAATATCGGTGGTACCGGCACCGATGTCGATCAGGCCGATACCAAGCTCCTTCTCATCATCGGAAAGCACCGATTCGCTGGAGGCGAGCTGGTGCAGGATCAGGTCATCAACCTGCAGCCCGCAGCGCGCAACACACTTGGTCACATTCTGCACGGCACTGACCGCTGCGGTCACCAGGTGAACCTGGACCTCCAGCCGAACGCCGGACATGCCGATCGGCTGGCGGATTCCGTCGGTGGAATCGATCACAAAGCCCTTCGGCAGCACGTGCAGGATGCGTTGATCGGCGGGTATCGCTACCGCGCGCGCGGCCTCGAGCACCCGTTCGACATCAGCATCATCGACCTCGGAATCGCGAATGGCAACCGCGCCGTGCGAATGGCGTGAGCTGACGTGGGTGCCAGCGATGCCGGCAAAGACCGAGTGAATCTGGCAGTCGGCCATCAGCTCGGCCTCCTCGACGGCGCGCTGGATCGACTGCTCGGTCGATTCGATATCGACCACCATGCCGCGCTTGAGGCCCCGGGATGCGTGCGAACCCAGGCCAATCACCTCGACCCCGCCGTCTTCCTGAATTTCGCCGACAATCGCGACGATCTTGCTGGTGCCGATATCAAGCCCGACGACCAGTGACTTTTCCGGCTTTCTAGCCATGATGGGGCTGCGCTCCTGGATTGGATTGATGGACCGGCATGCCCCGCCGGCCCGATGCATCGGGGGTGCTTGCAGTACTTTCGACGACTTCGGTGGCCGAATGCCGGATCACGGCCAGGCCGTTCGGATAGCGCAAATCGACGCGCTTGATGCGCGTAATCTCAGCAAGCCCGCCGTACACCGATAGATAACGCTCCAAACGCTCGTCAAGGTGCTCGCGACCGAGCAGCAACTGGTGGCCATTGCCCAGTTCGAGGCGCCATGCGCCGCGCGCATCGAGCGCGAGCGCATCGATTTCGAGGGCGCGATCAACCAGCCTCGCACGAATCTTTTTCCAACGCTGAAACACCTCGGCGCGGCGCGAATCGGGACCCGACAAATGCGCGAGCCCCTGCATGCCGTCGGTACCGGCGACGCGAAACGCCTCGCCCGTTGCGCCGATCAGCGTCTCGTCGTTCCAGCGCACGACCGCCCGGTGTTCGAGGATCGTAATTTTCAGCGCATCGGGCCAGTGGCGACTCACTGAGGCCGCGGCAACCCAAGGCAGATCCTCGACCCGTCGCCGGGCCCGATCGATATCAATCACGAAAAAACCGCGCCGGGCCTGCTCGGCGACGACCGAGCGGACCTGGGCAGAGGTGATGCGATGCAGCTCCCCCTCGACCTCCAGCCAGCGGATCGGCCAGCGCTCGGCGTCGTGCCAGCGCCCGGCGATTGCGACCGCAAGCCCCATCGCCAGGCACGCAAACGATACCAACAACCATCCGGTCAGCTTGCGCATCGACGTCCCCCGGTTGTTGCCAGAATCCTGAGCACCAGTTCTGTAAATTCAATTCCGGCCGCCTCGGCCGCCATCGGCACCAGCGAATGATCCGTCATGCCGGGCACGGTGTTGGCTTCGAGCAGCCAGGGCTTGCCGTCGGCATCGGCCATCAGATCAACGCGGCCCCAGCCGCTGCAGCCGAGGCACTCGAAGGCCTCGCCGGCCAGCC
>JAIVHD010000173.1:6970-9173 GCA_020201235.1 Lysobacteraceae bacterium | reverse complement strand
GAGCAGCGTTTCGGCCAATACACGCGGCGATCGGTCGAGCAGCCATTCATAGATGGTGGCAAATGCCAAAATACGCGGAATATAGTCCCGGGTTTCGAAAAAAGGCAGTGTCTCCAACCAGATATCGCGTGCCAGATCGGGCCGTTGACGACGCCAACGCTCGGCGTTGGATATGCCCGCGTTGTAGGCCGCCGCGACCAGCGTCCAGTCACCGTCGAAGCGTCGATGCAGCTCGCCCAGATGGGCCACGCCAAGCGCGATGTTGCGCTCGGGCCGATTGAGGTCGGCGGCCCCGCTGTACTCGATCCCATGACGTTGCGCAACCAGCCGCGCCGTTGGGTCCATCAACTGAAGCAGCCCGCGCGCACCGGCCGGCGACAGGGCATTGACCTGCATGGCAGATTCGGCCCGCATCAAGCCCATCACCAGATGAACATCGACGCCGTGCTGACTGGATTCGCGCGCAACCCGCTCGCGCTCGACCATCGGAAAGCGCCACGCATAGGCATTGGTGGCACCGGCTTGGCCGAGTGCAATAATGGCCCGGTCGTGCCAGCCGATGCCGGCCGCGAGCCGTGCCGCCTGGCGCAGTTCCGAGCCACTCAGGCGTCGCGCAACCTGGTTCCAGGTCCAGCGGGCGTGCCAATCGAGCCCGACCCGGTACAGTTCCAGCGCGCGCTCGAACTCGGCATCGCGCAACAAGCGCTGCTGGATTTCGCCGTCGGCCGGCAGTTCACGGCTGCAAAGAGCGAGCGGCTGGCCTGTATTAAGCGCCGCCAGGAAGCCGTAATAGTCGGCCTCAGAGGCCAGCGTGGCATAGACCAGCCCGGCTTCCGGACGACCCAGTTCGGCCAGCGCGCGAGCCCGCCAGTAACGCCAGCGCTCGCGCAGCTGCTGGGCCAGCGCCATTTGATCGACGCTGTCGAGAACTTCCTGCCACAGTTCATTGGCCAGGGCCGCGCGCAATCGCCACTCCAGCATCTGCTGGTCGCGCTGTTCGGCGGCCAGCGAATCGATCGCCGCGATCGCGTCGGGGTCGAGATCGACCGCCTGGTACAGCGCAATGCGCCGCCGGACCGGTCCAATTTCCGAAGCGGTGAACGAAAACCGGCCATCAAAACGCTGCATCAGCAGTTGCGCGCGCTGCCAATCACTGCCGGCCAGTCGATGCAAGCCCCAGGCAATCAATTCGCGTGCCCGGGCCTGGTCGGGCCAGTCAGAGGCATCATCCAGTCCGCTGGCCGCTCGCTGCGCGATGTTTAGCCAGCCATCGGCCAGCATGCGATCGGGAGCTGCGAGGTAGCGCCGCAGATAGCGCGCAAGGCCGATCTCACCGGCCTCCACGGCCATGCCAAAGCGCTGCCAGGCGATCTCCGGGCGCGGGTTTCCCTGGCGCCGCCACCAGTCGAAAACCCGGTTACAGGCGTCCGGTTGCGAGCGGGCATTGAGCCACAAGGCACGAACCTCGGACTCAAGGCCCTCGCGGTCGTCGCTGGAAAGCCGCGCCTCGGCGACCCGGCAGCGCGAGGCAGCGTCACGCGCCTTGCCGGCATGGCGCAGCAGCAGTGCCTGGTGGTCGTCGGCCTTCAGCCGGGCCAGCCACTGCTGCTCCAGCCGATCGACAAAAGACCAGTCGCGATGCCGATCCAGAAAACCCTCGAGTTCATCGGCCGGGACCGCATCGATATTCTGACGAAGCGACTCAAAGCGCAGGTACGGGGTCAGCGGATAATCCGGCAGTTGCGCCGCAGCCTGATTCAGCGCCGCGTGGTCGCCGCGTCCGGCCTGCTTCCAGGCCTGCTCGAAAACTGCGCGCTGCTGCGCCCGTTCATCGCTGGTCGAGGCCAGCGAGGCGGCGGTACCGAAAAACAGGAACGCGAGTACAATCCTTTTCATCTTTGTCGGGCCCTGCCGTTGAGAACGGTCTCTTCGTGATTGAAATTGTCGCATTGATCGGCATCGCGGTGGCGGCCGGGCTGTTGGCCGGACTGCTCGGCATCGGCGGCGGGATCGTGATTGTTCCGGCCCTGGCGGCGCTGCTGATAGCGCAGGGTGCCAGTCTGGATATCGCCATGCCAATGGCTGTGGCCACGGCCCTTGGCTCAATGCTGATGACGTCGGCGGCCAGCGCCCTGGCCCACTCGCGTCGCGGTGCCGTTGATTGGCCGGCGGTGATTCGGCTGGGGCCGTCACTGGCATTTGG
>JAIVHD010000173.1:5426-6905 GCA_020201235.1 Lysobacteraceae bacterium | reverse complement strand
TGGGTCACCGGATCGGCTCAGTCGGTCTTTCCAGGCTGTTCGGGATTTTCCTGCTGGTGGTCGCCGGGCGCATGCTTTTGCAGTGACAGGCCCGCCGGCAATCGAATTGTAGTCGCGATCGGGCGATGATCGGACAATTCCGAGGACAATGCCTTGAGCTCGATCAGCTCGATTCCGGGCGAATGCAGAATGTGGTCGATCGCGCGCTGCGGGTTCCAGCTTGGAAACGTGGCCGGCCTGGCTTCGGGCAGAACCAGCCCGGCGCGCGTGCAAAAATCGACGACTTCGCGCGAGTCCGGCCCGGTATTTAAATCGCCCATGACCACGACATTGCGATAGCCGGCGACCAGGTGGGCGATGTAGCGCAGTTGCTGAATCCGGGCTCTTCGACCCAACGCCAGATGCAGCACCACCAGCCATAGGCTGGTCGGGCCGTGTCCGTATTGGACCATCAGCGCGCCGCGCCCGGGGATGGCCCCCGGCAGGCGGTGCTGGTCGACCCGGTTCGGTGTGTAGCGGCTGAGCAGGCCGTTGCCGGCATGGGCGATGACGCCGACCTTGCGGTTGGCCTGATGGGTCCACCATGGAAAGCCGCCGTGCGTGGCCAGGTACTTGGCCTGGTTGACGAACCCCGACCGCAAGCTGCCGCAATCGACTTCCTGCAAGGCCACCATGTCATATTCGGCGACCAGTTCCGAAATCAGGTCGAGATTGGCCACGCGCTGGTTGTTGGGCAGAACCTGACGCCAACTCCGGGTCAGGTACTCCCGGTAGTTCCCGGTCGTCGTGCCTGCCTGAATGTTGAAGCTGACCAGCTTGAGGTGCTCGGGCTGGATCCGGGGCGCGGTCACTTTCAGCTGGCCGCCGCGCTGCGTGCTGGCGACGCGCTCGGCAAGCTCAGGAATCGGGATCCTGACGCTGCGAGTCGCGGTCGGCCAGGCGTTCGCTTTCAGACTCCAGCGCCATGGCCAGCACGTAATCGGCAATTTCGAGCATTTCGTCAAAGGTACTGCCGCGACGCGGACTGACCCGCCAAGTGCCATCGATCACCAGCGTCGGGGTCGAGCGAACCTGCCATTTGCCGATTTCAGCGTTGCCGGTGCGCATACGCGACTCGACTGGAAACGATTTTGCGGTCGATTCGAACTGTGCAGGCTCAATGCCATGCTGCTCGTACAATTGAGCCAGCTCGCTCATCGAGCGAAACTGCTTGCGCTCGTCGTGCAATGCTACAAACACCGTCTCGTGCGACTCATCCAGCACATCGAGCAACTCGGCAGTGTAGTAGGCGCGCGCAAACGGCTCCCAGGAACGATTGAACGAAACCGGCACACGGCGGAACGTGACCTGCTCGGGCAGCGCTTCTTCCCAACGCGAAACATAGGGCTGGAACGACCGGCAGTGCGGGCACATGTAGCTAAACACCTCGACAACTTCGACGCCGTCGCCGTTACTGCCCGGGTTGGGGCCGGAGATGCG
>JAIVHD010000173.1:0-5406 GCA_020201235.1 Lysobacteraceae bacterium | reverse complement strand
GCTCGTAATGAACGCCTTCCTCGTAGGGTTGGGCGTGCGCGGTGGTCGCCGCAGCCAGTCCGCCAAGCAGTGTCATCAAGACAAGAATTCGGCTCGTTTGATTCATAAAATTTATCTCTGGGTCGCAAGTAGGTTTGATTGATCGGATCATGCCAGCGCTGCGGCTGCGTATCTACAGGCGCACGCACGGTTGCATCGGTCGAACCTCTACAGACCGCGCAAACCGGCTGCGGTTCCGGAATGGAAACGCTTATTCGGTCGCATGCAGGCCCTCGATATAGGAACTGACTGCGTTGATCTCGGCATCGGTGAGCTTTTCGGACACGCCGACCATGATCTTGCTGTACGGGTCGTCGGGACCGTTGGTTTCGCCGTTTCGGTAGCGCCGCAGGCGATCTGCGGTGTAATCGGCGTGCTGCGCCCGGAGCATCGGGAAACCACTGCCCGGGATCCCGTTGCCCGACGGGCCGTGACAGCCCATGCAGGCCGGCACGCCGGTCTCGTAGTTGCCGCCGTGGTACAACAAGCGACCGGCCTCGACCAGGGCTTCGTCGGCCACGCCGGGCTCGATCGACTGCGATGCGTACCAGGCCGAGATGTCGGCAATGTCCTCGTCGCTGAGGTTCATCACGATCGGATACATCTGGGGCACCTCGCGCTGCTGGTCGCGAACCATGCGAGTCTGGCGGGCGAGGTAATCCTCGTGCTGCTCGGCGATCTTCGGCCATTGCACAATCTGGCTGTTGCCGTCCATGCCGTGGCAGGCAGCGCAAACCGCCGCCTTCGACTCGCCCTGATCGGGATCGCCGAGTGCGAAGATCTGCGAAGAGGCCAGTGCGACAGTTAAAATCATCGCCGTGGATGCGAATTTGGTTCGAAGCATGCGGGTTTGCTCCATTGCGTGGGTCAGCCTTGCGGAAATATTCCGATATTATCGCCTGATCGACACCATCAGACCAGACCATGACCTCTATTCGACAACTTTTACGTGGCGCAGAATATCTGATCAGCGTGCACAATCGGCCGCAATTGCCAGAAGACACTGGCATTGAGGTCGCGATCGCCGGTCGCTCCAACGCCGGAAAATCCAGCCTGATCAACCGCCTTTGCCAGCGTAAGGGCTTGGCACGAACCAGCCGAACGCCGGGTCGCACGCGCCAATTGGTGTTCTTTCAACTCGACCCCGAGCGCTATCTGGTCGATCTTCCCGGCTACGGCTATGCCGCAGTCAGCGCCGACATGAAGCGTCATTGGCAGGGACTGATCCGCGGCTACCTTGAAACGCGTCGCTCGCTGGCCGGCCTGGTGATCGTTATGGACATTCGCCATCCGCTCAAGGACGGCGACCTCCAGCTGGCAGAATTCGCACTCGAACAGGGCCTGGCCCTGCACATCGTGCTGACCAAGGCCGACAAGCTGGGTCACGGCAAGCAAAAGGAAGCCGAAACCGAAGTCCGCCAGGCCTTCGGTGGTGCGGCCAGTGTGCAGACTTTTTCGGCCACCAAGGGACAAGGCGTAGAGGCGCTGGAACGCGTCATGCAGGCCTGGTTCAAGCCTGAGGATTAATCCATCCGGTGCCGGCCCGGACGCTCGCGATTGCTCGCGATTGCTCGCGATTGCTCGCGATTGCTCGCGATTGCTCGCCGGGAAGGCGTCGGGCCGATCACGCCTCGATGCCCGGCATTGCCCGCCAGGGCCTCGATGCATTGCTTCGGACCTGCGACGCAGCCCTGTCGCTGGGAGTGCCAGCCATTGCGCTGTTTCCGGTGATCGGTGCCGACCACAAGTCGGACACCGCCGAAGCGGCCTGGGACGAATCCGGGCTGGTTCCCCGGACGGTGCGCGCGATCAAACAGCGCTTTCCCGAGCTGGGCGTGATGACCGACGTCGCGCTCGATCCCTATACCTCGCACGGCCAGGACGGCCTGGTCGACCCGTCGGGTTACGTGCTCAACGACGAAACAGTCGAAGCACTGATTCGTCAAGCCTGCTGCCACGCGGCCGCCGGTGCCGATATCGTCGCGCCTTCGGACATGATGGACGGCCGGATCGGGCCCATTCGGCGCGCGCTGGAGCGCGACGGTCATCGCAACACTCTGATTTTGAGCTACGCCGCCAAGTACGCATCGGCTTTTTACGGGCCGTTCCGCGATGCCGTTGGTTCGGCCGCCAACCTGGCCGGTGCTGGCAAGCACAGCTACCAGATGGACCCGGCCAACAGTGACGAGGCGTTGCGCGAAGTCGCGCTCGATCTCGAAGAGGGTGCGGACTGGGTCATGGTCAAGCCCGGCCTGCCCTATCTCGACATCGTCGCGCGGGTCAAGGCCGAGTTCGGCGTGCCGACCTTTGCCTACAACGTATCCGGCGAATACGCCATGCTCAAGGCCGCCGCGGCCAATGGCTGGCTGGATGAGCGCGAGGTCGTGCTGGAATCGCTCGGGGCTCTGCGGCGCGCCGGCGCCGACGGCATTCTGAGTTATCACGCGCTGGATGCGGCCGCTTGGCTGCGCGAGCCGTGATTCGGCTGGCGGTTTTCGGACTCCCGGTCGAGCATTCGCTGTCGCCGGCCATTCATCGGCGATTTGCCGCCGACACCGGCAGCTCGGTCGACTACCGCGCAATCGAGTGCCCCGGCGGCAGGCTGGCCGAGCGGCTCGAGGCTTTTGCCAAGCAGGGCGGGACGGGGTGCAATTTGACCGTACCGCTCAAAGCCGAAGGGTTGAAAATCGCCCAATCGGTCAGCGTCGCGGCCGCCCGCGCCGGTGCCTGTAACACGCTGCTGGCGCTTGATGGCGGCGGCTGGCGGGCCGAAAATACTGACGGCACAGGGTTGACGCGCGACCTTGCCCGGCTGAAGATCGAACTCTGCGGGCAGCGCATCCTGGTGATCGGTGCCGGCGGCGCGGTCGCTGGCGCGAATTACAGCAGGGGCCTGGCCAAAGCGGCTTCGACCTGCTCATCCAGGGCACCAGCCTGGGACACCAGCGCCGCTGCCCACCGCTCGATGCCGGCTGGCTGCAGCCCGACGCAGTCGGCTACGACTTGAATTATGGAGCGGCCGCGAGGCCGTTTCTGGAATGGTGCGAAGGTGCCGGCATCGCCGCCCACGACGGCATCGGGATGCTGGTCGAGCAGGCCGCCGAGGCGTTCGGATTGTTTACCGGGGCACAGCCCCGGACGGAACCGGTGCATGCGTGGCTGGCTGCGCGGGCCGAAGCCGCGGATTCATCCTGAATTGAAATTTGATTGGCCCGGGCTGCACCAAGCCGGCCTCGCGAAACGCCTTCAGGTGCCGTGGTTGGGGCGTTTCGTGACCGCGCGAATCGCCCGAGACGCGCGACATTGCCGCGCCACAGCAGGAGCGGTGGTGAAAACGGTCTTACAGAAGCCTGCCGGATTTTCGAATACAAGCAGACGTATTGCCTTTACCATTCGAAGATTTTCCAGTAAACCGGCTTGACCGGTTCGAAACGGTCGTGTTCGAGATCAAGCAGGCCGTCGCCGGTGGAGTCGATCAGATAATACGATGGCCCAACCACGGGCGTGATCTTGACCATGTAGACGCGCCCGTTGCTGACGTATTCCTCAACCGTTCGGCCTTCCTCGCGACGAATCACGACCTGCGGTTCGAGCTGCGCTTCGGGGTCGGTGACCTTGGGCGGCAGCGGCTCGCGAATCGGCGGCGGCGGTGGCGCGTCGTCCTGCGCCCAGCTCACGGTGGTGATCAGCAAGCAAGCGCCTACCACGACCATCGCAAGCATCGGCGGCATTGTCAAAAATCGCTTGACCCTCAGCGAGTTGCGTTGTTCCATTTTTTTGAACTCCAGCGGTGCCTCATCAATGCCCATTAATGCCCAAGCGTGCGAATGGCGCGTTGTTCGAATCATCCCAAACTCAATCATCCCGGCTAATTCCTGACCCGTTCGTCTCGAGACCATCCCCGGTCCCGTGGTTACCGCGGTTTTCGCGACCGAGCGCACCGGCAATGTACTCGCCGAACTACTGCGGCTGCGCGACCGGGCAAAACGTCGTCGACATGCAGCTCGGGATCGTCGCCGTCGACCGGGAATTCAATACCGCAAGATAATACCAGACCCCGGGATTTTCCAGACTGGCAACACGCGTATCATAGAGGACCCGTTTCGCACGCGCGCTATTGCATGAACTCCGCCAAGCCCGAACTGCTTTGCCTGATCGACGGATCGTCGTACCTGTATCGCGCCTTTCACGCCTTGCCCAGCCTGACCAATGCCGAAGGCCTGCCAACCGGCGCGATCTTCGGCGTTGCCAACATGGTTCGGCGGCTGCGACAGCAGTACCATCCCGATCGTCTGGCCGTGGTATTCGATGCGCCCGGAAAGAACTTCCGGCACGAGGCCTATGCCGAATACAAGGCCAATCGGCCGCCCATGCCGGATGATTTGAGAATCCAGATCGAACCGCTGCACGAATTAATCGATGCGCTCGGCGTCAAGCGCATTGTGGTTGCCGGGGTTGAGGCCGACGACGTGATCGCAACACTCGCTCGACAAGCCCGCGAAGCCGGGCTACCAGTGCTGATTTCGTCCGGCGACAAGGATCTGGCGCAATTGGTCGATGACGACATCGTGCTCGAAGACAGCATGCAGGAAAAACGCTACACGGCCGAGGCGGTTGAGCAGAAATTTGGCGTCGGGCCGCGCCAAGTCGGTGATCTGCTGGCCTTGACCGGCGACACCGCCGATAATATTCCGGGCGTGCCCAAAGTCGGCCCCAAGACCGCAGCCAAATGGCTCAATCAGTACGGCGACCTCGACGCGGTAATCGCCCATGCCGACGAAATTGGCGGCAAAATCGGCGAAAATCTGCGAAATACACTTGAACAGCTGCCATTATCCAGGCAACTCGTCGAGCTCAAGCGAGACCTCGAACTGGATGTTTCAATTGACCAACTCGAGCCCGGCGAGCCCGACCGCGCGTCCACGATTGGCCTGCTCAAGCGCTTCGGCTTTTCGACCTGGCTGCGCCAGATGGATGAGCAGACGGTCGGCGAAGACCACGCGGCGGAGAGCGACGACGTCGAGCTGGTCGTCGAGACCGTGACCACGAAGGCCGGCTTGAACGCGCTGGCCGAAGCGCTTGCAAAAGCCGAACTGATCGCCTTCGACACCGAAACCACCAGCCTGGAGCCGCTCGACGCCGAACCGGTCGGACTGTCGTTTTCGATCAAGCCGGGGCATGCCTGGTACGTGCCGCTGGCCCACCTCGATCAGGACACCGAGTTCAGCGTTGATCAGGCCCTTGCCGCGCTGCGCGGCGTGCTCGAGGACGCGGCCGCGCCCAAGCTGGCGCAGCATCTGAAATACGACCTCAACGTGCTTCGCCGGGCCGGCGTGCGGTTGGCCGGCATTCGTCACGACACCATGC
>JAIVHD010000399.1 GCA_020201235.1 Lysobacteraceae bacterium | reverse complement strand
GGGGTCGTGTTCATGGATTGGCTTTTATCCATCGCATTCAAATGATATACTAGCGGGCTATGTCGCGTGATTTCCCAGATTGGTTCGATGCCGAGCGCACTGCCCAGGCCGAACGTCACTTTGCCGGCGAGATGCGGCTGGAATGGATGCCGCGCGTGCTCGACCTGCTCGATTCGCCCGAGCCTACGGATGAGATTGGCTTTGAGTTGCAGGCCGGGCGCGACGAACAGAATACCGTTTGCCTTAACGTGCGTGTGCACGGAACGGTGCCGATGACCTGCCAGCGAACGCTGAAGCGCTACTGGCAGCCGATCGAAAGCTGCTCGACTGTGGCGATCGTGGCCTCGGAGCGCGAAGCCGACGAGCTGCCGGAGAATCTCGAGCCGCGACTGGCCGCGCAAGGGAATGTCCGGACGGTCGAATTGATCGAGGATGAGCTTTTGCTGGCATTGCCGCTGGTGCCCAGGGACCCAAACAGCGAGCCGGTCGGCGAGGTCGAGAAGGCCGTCGATGAGGCAACTGAAACCGGGCGGCAGAACCCGTTCGCCGAACTGGCCGCTTTGCGCAAGCGGCATTAACTGATAATTGCGCCGGGCAACCGGCAAATGATGAACCCTACTGGAGATTTGCCAACATGGCCGTACAAAAAAGCCGTAAAACACCGTCGCGTCGCGGCATGCGCCGTTCGCACGATGCCCTGACCGCCCCGACGCTTTCCGAAGAGCAGGCAACCGGTGAAATCCATCGTCGCCACCACGTCAGTGCCGAGGGTTTCTATCGTGGTCGGCAGGTCATCGAGGTCGCCCAGGAACTCGAGTTCGACGAGGACCAGGAATAGGACCGGGCCTTATTGTCGGTCGAAGTTGCTGATTCCAGAGCAAAGATGACCTGGGTCCTGAAGCCCGCGTGGCTGAAGCTCGCGCGACTTGCTGGTGCGAAGCTGGTACCGCAGCTCGTGCCGCTGTGGTTCGCCCGGGGCCAATTGCCATGATCGAACAGGCTTGTGTTCCGACGTCCGGATTGGGTGCTGGCAGCGATCGGCTCGCAGTGACCCGTGTCTGAACGGTCTGCCGATCGGGTTTTGCGACCGCCCGGCTCGGACGCCGCAAGCCGGTCGCTGCCGCGAGCGGTCACGCTCGCGGTTGATGCGATGGGTGCGGACTTCGAGCCGGCCGCCATGGTCGATGCGATTGCGCTCGCGGCTGCAGCCGATGCCGACCTGCGATTCATGCTTTTCGGTCGCTCCGCGCTGCTTGATCCGACGATTTCGAGATTGGACTCCAGTGTTCGCGATCGAATTGATCGATACGAATGCGAGCATTATGTCGCGATGGAGGCAAGCCCGGCCGACGCGCTTCGCCGTGGCCGGGGGGTGAGCATGTCGGCGGCCCTTGAAGCGGTGCAATCGGGTTCGGCCCAGGCAATGCTCAGCGCCGGCAACACCGGCGCGCTGATGGCGTTGTCGCGTTCGCGGCTGGGCATGCTGCCCGGTATCGAGCGGCCGGCACTGATGACCGGGTTTCCCGTGCCTGAAGGCCAGGTCTGGGTGCTGGATCTCGGTGCCAACATCGGTGTCGATGCAGAAAGGCTGTGCGAATTCGCCCTGCTGGGCAGCGCTGCAGTTCGAGCAATTCTCGGTCGCGCGCCGCGTCTGGCCGAGGTTGAGCAGAGTGCTCGGCAGGGCATCGTCCGGTTCCCGGTCCGACGCCTGGCCCGGCGGCTTCGCGAGCGCTTCGATCCTGCCCGGCATAACGGAGCATCGCTGCTGGGTGTTGATGGTATTGTCATGAAAAGTCACGCGCACGCGTCGATCGAAGCCTTGACGCATGCTCTTGGAGTCGCGGCGCTGGAAGTTCGTCGCGGCATGTTGCCGGCACTGCAGCGGCAACTCTGGGCGGGTGAAAGGCCTGCGCTGGGAGATGGTTGAAATGTATGCACGGATTATCGGTACCGGCAGTTACTTGCCGGAAAACGTCGTAACCAACGCCGATCTGGAACAAAAGGTCGATACGTCGGACGAATGGATTCGCAGCCGTACCGGCATTCGCGAGCGACGGGTTGCCGCCCCAGGTGAGACCACCGGCGACCTGGCCGTGCATGCCTGTCGCAAAGCCCTTGAAGCAGCTGATATCGATCCGGCTTCGATCGATATGCTGATCGTCGGCACCACGACACCCGATGTGGTGTTTCCCTCAACCGCCTGCCTGATCCAGCAACGGCTCGGGCTGGGCGAATGCGGTGCGTTTGATGTCAACGCGGCGTGCTCGGGATTCATCTTTGCGCTGTCGATCGCCAGCCAGTACATTCAGACCGGTGCCTGCAAGCGAGTTCTCGTGGTTGGTGCCGAGACCCTGACGCGCATTCTGGACTGGGGCGATCGATCAACCTGCGTATTGTTTGGCGATGGTGCCGGTGCGGTTGTGCTGCAAGCCGATCCAGAACCCGGCGTGTTGTCGACCCACATCCATGCAAACGGCGCCCACGCCAATCTGCTGCACGTCGAAGTCGGGGTTTCCAAAGGCTTTCTGCCCGAGGAGCGGGGCGGTATGTCGGTCAAGATGAAAGGCAACGAGGTGTTCAAGGTTGCGGTCAATACACTGGGTCGAATCGTTGACGAGACACTTGCGCACAACAAAATGGACAAGCATGATCTCGACTGGTTGATCCCGCACCAGGCCAACCTGAGAATCATCAAGGCCACGGCGCGCAAATTGGATATGCCGATGGACCGGGTCATCGTGACGGTTGACAAGCACGGCAACACGTCGGCCGCATCCGTGCCCCTGGCGCTCGATGAGGCGATCCGATCGGGCCGAATCAAGCGCGGCGACAACATGCTGCTGGAGGCTTTTGGTGGCGGATTCACCTGGGGCTCGGCCCTCATTCGCTACTGAACAGGCAACCGGATCGCGCGGCCTGGGTCTGAAGCCGGGTCTGCGTTGCAGTTCCGGAACACTGGTGCCCAACCAACTCTTGGATATTCTTCGTTTTATGGAACCTTCAGCATGACTCGATCGGCCGTACTGTTTCCGGGCCAGGGCTCCCAAAGCGTCGGCATGCTGGCCGATTTTTCGGACGACAAGGCTGCTGCCGCGCTGATTTCCGAAACCTTTGCCGTGGCCTCCGTGGCGCTCGATCACGACCTCTGGAAGCTGGTCAGCGAAGGTCCGGCCGAGCGCCTGAACCAAACCTGCTGGACGCAGCCGGCAATGCTGTCGGCCGACATTGCCGTGTGGCGAATCTTTCGCGCCCGCGGCGGTGCAATGCCGGAGGCCATGGCTGGACACAGTCTCGGTGAGTATGCGGCCCTGGTGGCCGCCGGCGCGCTTGATTTTGGCGATGCCGTACGGCTTGTGCATCAACGCGGAAAGCTAATGCAGCAAGCCGTCGTCAAGGGCGAGGGCGCAATGGCGGCGATTCTCGGGCTGGCAGACGAGCAGGTCGAGCAGGCATGTCTTGAGGCTCGCCAGGCCGGCTCGGTCGTTGCCGCCAATTACAACTCGCCCGGACAACTCGTGATCGCAGGTGCGACCGCTGCGGTCACGCTGGCGGTTGATTTGTGTCGCCAGGCCGGCGCGCGGCGGGCCATGCTGCTGCCGGTCAGCGTGCCAGCTCACAGCCCGCTGATGGCACCGGCGGCCAGTGGCCTGGCAGAAGCGCTGGGCGATACTGAAATTACCGCGCCTGCGTGCCCGGTGCTGCATAATTTCGATCTTGAGCCGCGCCGTGACGCGGATGCCATCCGGCATGCGCTGGTTGAGCAGTTGACCCACCCGGTTCGCTGGACCGCGACGGTTCGGGCCTTGAGCGAAAAAGGCATCTTGACCTTCTTCGAATGCGGGCCCGGTCGCGTGCTGTGCGGACTGGGACGACGCATTGAGCGGAGTGCCGAGTGGCTGCCGCTGGAATCCCCGCAGTCGATGACCCGGGACGCGCAATGATCGCGCGCGTCGAGGCCGGACACGGCTTGAGCTGCATGGACACAGGAGAATCTGGATGGAGTCGTCGATGACGAGCGAGGATTCGAAGTTCACCGATTCGCTGCGCCTGGACGGGCAGGTTGCCCTGGTCAGCGGCGCAAGCCGCGGTATCGGCGAGGCGATTGCGGCGCGCCTGAAGGGGCTGGGTGCCGATGTCTTCGGCAC
>JAIVHD010000235.1 GCA_020201235.1 Lysobacteraceae bacterium | reverse complement strand
GATCGCTCACCGTGCAGTGCTCGAAAAGGTCGGCGGCATGAGCGCAACGGTCGGCTCGGTCGTCGCGGTACCCAATTCGCTGGGTCCGGCCGAATTGCTGCTTCACTACGGAACCGATGCGCAGAAAGATCATTATTTGCCGAAACTCGCCTGTGGTGACGAAATCCCATGTTTCGGATTGACCTCGACCACCGCCGGTTCCGACGCGACCTCCATTTCCGATTATGGCGTGATTTGCAAGGGCACATGGAAAGGCAAGCAAGTCCTGGGCATGCGCATGACCTTTGACAAGCGGTACATCACGCTTGCACCGGTGGCCACCGTGGTCGGGCTTGCGTTTCGCCTGTACGATCCAGAAGGCCTGATCGGCGCAACCGAAGATATCGGGATTTCGCTGGCGCTGCTGCCCGCAAACACCCCCGGCATGGAGATTGGCCGTCGGCATTTTCCGCTGAACAACCCGTTTCCAAACGGACCGATTCGGGGTAAGGATGTTTTTGTGCCGCTGGACTATCTGCTGGGCGGAACCGAGTACGCTGGCAAAGGCTGGCGCATGCTGATCGAATCGCTGTCGGTGGGACGCGCGATCTCGCTGCCTTCGTCGACCACCGGCGGTGCCAAGCTGGCGTGCTTGGCGACCGGTGCTTACGCGCGCATTCGCAAGCAATTCAATCTGCCGATCGGCCGTTTTGAAGGCGTCGAGGAAGCGTTGGCCCGGATTGCCGCCAACACCTACTCGATCAGCGCACTTTCGCGCCAGACTGCATCTGAAGTCGACGCTGGTGAAAAGCCGGCCGTGCCCGGCGCGATCGCCAAGTACCACTGCACTGAGCTAAGCCGTGAGATCCTCAAAGACGCCATGGACATCCACGGCGGCAAGGGCATCATTCTCGGCCCGCGCAACTACCTGGGTCGAGGCTGGCAGGGCGCACCGATCTGGATCACGGTCCCGCCGCTACTACCGCAAGCTCAGTCGCTACACCGCGGCCTTTTCGCTGATGGCCGATGTCGCCATGCTGACCTATGGCGGCAAGCTTAAGATGAAGGAAAAGATCTCCGGGCGGCTCGGCGACGCCTTGAGCATGCTCTACATCTGCTCGTCGATGCTGCGTCGATTCGAACACGAAGGCCGGCCTGCCGCCGACCAGCCGATCATGGCCTGGGCCTTTCACGACGCGATCTATCGCATCCAGGAAGCTCTTAAGGGTGTTATCGACAATTATCCAATCGCCGCTGTACGTCCGTTTTTGCGCCAGATCGTGTTTCCGCTGGGTGCCAACGAGCGGCGCCCCAATGATCGTCTGGGTCACAAGGTTGCAGCACTAATGCTGTCGCCATCGGAAACACGCGACCGCTTGACCCGGGGTTGTTACCGCACCGATCGCCCGGGCCACGTCATCGGCAATATGGAAGCCCTGTTGCCCGACGTGATCGCGGTCGAACCGCTGGAACGGCGATTACTCAAGGCGGTTCGCGCCGGCAGGATCACCGGTTACACCTTCGAGGAGCAGGTTGCAGCCGGACTCGAAGCCGGCGTGTTCAATCAGAAGGAGTCCGATCTTTTGCTGAGCGTGCGCCGGCGCGCGATGGAAATCATCGCAGTCGACGATTTCGACATTCGCGAACTGCAGGCCGGGCTGTCCGAGAAAGGCGAAGCCATCCGGGCAGCGGCCTGACCCCGGCTTATCCGTCATCCCTCTTGCTGCGAGACCATCAGCCCCGGATCTGCGACGTTTTGCCCGGCCGAGCAAACCACTGCTCTTTACATTCTGTATACTTGCTGACGCTCCGGCCATGATCCGGAGCATTTTCTCAGCTTGAGGTGTCCTGTGGGTCGTTTATTGCCGATCCGCAGGGTGAAACGGGAAGCCGGTGCAAGTCCGGCGCTGCCCCCGCAACTGTAACCAGCGACGCCTTCGGAAGCAGCTTTTCCGAAGGCGTGCGAACCGGTCAGCAACCACTGCTCCCCCAACGGGAGCGGGAAGGGACCGGGACAGGGAAAAATCTTCCCGCTGGGAGCCAGGAGACCGGCCATCAAGCGTTGTTAACCTGTCGCGGAGGGTGACCAGGGGCGAGATGCGCACGGCCTGCCGGCTGTGCGCCGGTTTGTCCCTTCAATCTCCCTTTACGCGGCGCTGATGGCGCGGGCGTGCGCCGGGAGATTCATGCATGTACAACAATTTGAAGTCGCTGGCAATCGCTGCCGGCATTCCCTTACTGGTATTAAGCCCCGGGCCGGCTCGTTCCGAGACCGCCTGGAGCGACGGCCCGATCGTGGTCACGGCCAACCGTACCGAGCAAAATGCCGCCTCGCTGCCGGCGCGTATTTCGGTGATCGAGCGCGACGATATCGCGCGCAGCCAGGCCCCCGACCTGCTCGAACTACTCCGCCTGGAAGCCGGCATTGAAGTCGTTCGAAACGGCGGGCCGGGTGGTCAAACCAGCGTGTTTATGCGTGGTAGCAATTCCAACCACGTGCTGGTGCTGATCGATGGCGTGCGGGCTGCGGCCAGCGGCACCGGTGCCTTCACCTGGGAGATTCTCGACCCTGCGGTCATCGAGCGCATCGAGATTGTGCGCGGCCCACGCGCCGCGCGCTGGGGCTCGGACGCCATCGGCGGGGTGATCCAGATCTTTACCCGGCGGCCCAATGGTGTTTTTGCCAGCGCGGCCTACGCCAGCGACGCCGATCGTCAGGCCACGCTGGCAGCCGGGCGACAACAGGCCGACATTCCTTTGGACTTGACCATCACCGGGCGCAAAGTCGGCGGGTTTTCGGCCCAAAACGAACGCGGATTCAGCTTTGATCCCGACGACGATGGTTTTGAAAACCTGTCGGCTTCAACCGGCGGCTCGGCCGATATCGCCGGCGGCGCGCTGTCGTGGCGTGGTCGGGCCGCTACCGGCGAGACCGAGTTCGACCAGGGAATCAGCGATTTTGATAACTGGTCGTGGGCCCTCGATTATCGTCGCGACACCGCCGGCCCATGGCAATGGCAGCTTGGCGCGGCCACGCTGCGCGACCGGCTCGAAACCGAAACGGCGTTTGGAACCAGCGAAGTCGTAACCCGCAGGCTGCAGGGCAACTGGCTGGCCGAGCGCCGACTGGGCGATGCCCACAACGTCCTGGTCGGGCTCGATGCGTGGCGCGAATCCGGTGTCAGCCGGGGCCAATGGAACGAGTCCCGCGCCAATCTGGGTGCATTTACCGGGCTCGAAGGCGGCCTCGGCAAGGCCGGCTACGAACTGGGTCTGAGGCTGGACGACGACGAGAACTTCGGCACCGAGTTCACCGGCAGCCTCGGTTTGAACGTCCGTTTTGATCCGCAATGGCGAGCTTTTGCAAGCGCCGGTCGCGCCTTCCGCGCGCCGAACTTCAGCCAGCTGTATTCGCCCGGCTTTGGTGGTCTGTTCGCCGGCAACCCGGATCTCGATCCCGAGCGCTCCTGGTCGCTGGAGGCCGGCGTGGATTTCACCCCCGGCGTGCGTCAGAAATTTACGCTCAGCGCCTATAGCAACTGGATTGATGATTTGATCGACTTTTCCGGAGCCGATTTCCAGGCCATCAACATCAACGAGGCCCGAATTCGCGGCCTGGAGCTAACCCATGATTATCGGCTGCAACGCTGGACCAGCAACTTCAACCTGACCTGGCAGGACCCGGAAGACCGCGATGCCGGCCGCGACCTGTTGCGTCGTGCAGGGTTCAAGTCAAACTGGATGCTGGGTTATCGTGTTCATCAGCGCTGGAACGTCGGCACCGAACTGGTGCATGTCGGCGACCGGCTCGATGTCGGCGGCGTGCGGCTTTCTTCGTATACGCTGATCAACTTGCGCGCAGCCTGGCATTTGCGCGATCACTGGGACCTGGAGCTACGCATTGATAATCTGGCCGATCGCGACTACCAGCCGCTGGTGGGCTTCAACGCCGCCGACCGGCGCTTTCAGGTGCGCTTGGGCTGGTCGGGCTGATTCCGGTACCGGGCGGCGAGCGCCGGTCGCGACCATGCCCGATCGCGGCGCTCGCGCGCCGCGCCAGATTCCGTTTCGGGCAGGGGTTAAAACAACGCTCCTGACGCTGGCTTTGCTGTTGGTCGGTTGTGAGCCGACCCGCAGCGACCGGCGTGCCGTGTTTGGCGTGTTTGGCACCGAAGTTGAGGTTCAATTGCGCCAGAGCTCCGAGGCCGATGCAGCGGCCGCATTTGGCGACATTGGTCGGATGTTGCAAGGCATGCACAAAGAGCTGCATCCCTGGGAAGCCGGCGCGCTAACGCAGCTCAATTCGGCGCTGGCGGCCGGCCGGTCGTTCGAAACCAGCATCGATATAGCCGGGCTGATCCGGGTCAGCCAGCGTTTGGAGCCGGCCAGCCAGGGCACGTTCAATCCGGCCATTGGAATGCTGGTTAAACTGTGGGGCTTTCATACCTCGGACTACCCGATTACCGAGCCTCCTCCACCGGACGCGAAAATCGATGCGCTGGTCGCAAGCGCTCCATCGACGCAAAATCTCGCGCTCGAAGGCACCACGGTCGAGACCTCAAGCACCACCGTGCAGCTCGATTTCAGCGGCCTCGCCAAGGGCTTGGCGGTCAAGCGCGCGTGCCGGCTGATCGCCGCGCGCGACATTGACTCGGCCATGATCAATGCCGGTGGCGATGTGATGGTCTGCGGCGCCGGCAAGCGGTCGTGGCGCGTGGCCATTCGCGATGTAGACGGCGGCGTGCTCGAAACGCTGGAAATCGACCGCCCACTTGCGGTCTTCACCTCCGGCAATTACCATCGATACGGCGAGTTTGATGGCAAGCGATATGCGCACATCCTCGATCCGGCCACCGGCCGGCCGGTCCACGGGGTGATGCAAGCGACGGTCGTCGACCCGGACCCGCTGCTGGCCGACGCCGGTGCCACAGCGCTGGTGGTGGCCGGCCGGCAACGATGGCGCGGCGTCGCCAGGGGCCTTGGGATTGACCGCGCCGTGATCATAGACGAAAAAGGAGAGGTGGCACGTATCGGGCATTGACCGCGCCGGTGCCGTCTCCACCGGGCTTATTCAGCATCGCCGCAGGCGTGACCCGCCATCCATCAACCGGATTTCGTTTCACTGCCGGTCACTGTGTGAGCGGTTTCAAAGATAGCGTTTTGCCAGGGCGGCCAGTCGTTCGCGCTGCAGGTCGGCCAGATCAGCCGTCATCAACTGGCGAAACCAGTGCTCGGCCATGGCGCGCCGCCCGGATGGTTCCTCGGCCAGGGCTTCGCAGGCCAGCAATCGCACCTCATTGCACTTGACTGAATTGGGGAAGCGGGCGAGATAATTATCGGCCAGGTGCGCACAGAGTTCGCGTGGGTTATGCCTTGAGGCGGCCCAGACCAGCGCGAACATCGTGTCGGTATCGTTCAGCGTAAACCCGCGATCGATTTGTAGCATGCGCGAGGTGCGCTGCAGCGCGGCTTCGGGCTTCTCGAACGCCAGCAGTAGTGCGCTAATGTGCTGGCGCGCATGTTGTAACCGGCGTTCTCGGTCGCCGCTGCCGTCCAGGTGGCGGGCCAGATCGGCGTGCATTGCCTCACTGCCGCCGCGGCGGCTGACCTCGTTCCACAGTGCTTCGGGATCGCGACTGAACGGTTCGGGTGCGCGCTCGCTTTCAACCTTGCTTTCGTCGAGCCCGAGTTCGGATCGATGCAGGTGAACGACCCGACCGGCGAGATGAAACCATGCCAGCACCGCGCCGCTCCAAAAGGCCAGCATCAACGGGCTCCGGATCAGCGCGTCGATGCCAAGCCAGGCCAGTGTCCCGGCAAGCGCCAGGTAAGGTCAGCGCCGCGGCCAGCAAAACGCCACACAAACGCCCGTAGTCGCCATATCCGATGCGCAACAGCAGCCGCACCCACTGACTCGGCAGCAGCGCTTCGACCAGGCTGCGGCTGAGCGTAAGCACGATGGTGGCGGCGGGTAGAACGGCCGCGATCGCGATGCTGCCAAGGATTGCGCCGCCGGTTCCGAAATAAATTGCCGGTATGGCAAGCGCGAGTGTCGCGATTACCCAGAGACCGACGTGGCGTGCCGCGAGGCCGTCGGAGGCCTGGAATCGCGACGCGCTGGCGACTGTTTCGCCATCGGCGGTAATCAGCAGCGTTTCGCTGGCAACCCGGTACAGCACCAGCCATACGAGAAATGACAGGATAAAGCCGATCAGCCCGCCGAGCGGCAGCGAACCGGAAATCAGTTCGATCAAAAAGCCGGCACCGAGCGCCCCGGCAAGCCAGCCGCGCAGCCCTTCGGCAAACGGTTGCTTCAGTGATGCTGCGATGTCGAGTTTCGGTTGCACACGAGACTTGTTCGAGGCCGGGGTTAGAACATCCCGGTGTCGAGGCGGGCTGATTCGCTCATCATTTCCTGGTTCCAGGGTGGATCAAAGGTCAGCTCGACATCGACCCGGTCGATGGTCGGGATCAGCAACAGTCGCGAGCGCACGTCGTCGACCAGGAAGTCGCCCATTCCACAACCCGGCGCGGTCAGCGTCATGCGAATCTCGATGTCGCGGCGACCGTGCTCATTGTGCTGGATGTCGCAATCGTAAATCAGGCCCAGGTCGACGATATTGATCGGTATTTCAGGGTCGTAGCAGGTCTTGAGCTGCCTCAGTACGACCTCCTCAAGGTCCTGGTCGCTGGCATTTTCAGGCAACTCCGGTCGCGGCTGCGGTTCGCGCCCGATTGCGTCGGCGTCTTCGCCGGCCAGGCGGAACAAGCGCCCGTCCACGTATATCGTGAAGCTCCCACCCAGTGACTGGGTCAGGTAACCGGTTGTGCCGGCCGGCAATTTGACCATTTGGCCTTCCGGAATCAACGCCGCTTCGGCATCGCGCTCGAATTTTACCGGTGCGTAGGATTGGCTGAACATAGGGCAGGAATCGGCTTCGTGGTATTAGTAAACGAATTCAGTACCGATATTGTACTCTTTAAACCCGCCTTATTCACCACCCCGCCTTCGCGAGGTGACGCCAGGTGCCGTGGCTGGGGCGTTTCGCGACCAATCGCACCGGAGGCGTACTCGCCTGACCGGATCGGTGCCTGCCAGGCGATCGCCGAGCCGCGTCGCGCGTCGAGTGAGTTGTCTTTTTAAGCCTTTGAAAGATTGACTATTTATTCTACTGCGGTCGATTGAATGGGCACCGCTTTTTAGTTAGTATGTGGATGGGGGTTATCCAAATGGCGAGGCTTTCCTTGAATATTCGATTTTATACCAGTTTGATGCTGGGTCTTTTTCTTTGTGGCTCTGTGTTTGCCCAGAGTTGCGACGAGGAGTTTGTTGGCATCGACAATAATGCCCTGCAGGTCAATGTTCTTCCAACAGGCTCCGACGATACGGAGAATATCCAGTGCGGCCTGGACCTGGCAACGATCAGCGGGATTCCAGTCGTCAAGTTGCAGCGCGCGAGCTATTTTATCAGCAGCGTTATCGTGCGTGATTTTTCGGGTCGATTCGAGGGCACGACGCGCGACTCGACGACTTTACGCGTGCTGCCGAATTCGATCAATTGCGCGGCAATGGCGGCGGCCGGCCAAGCGCCGGCGGCGCTCAAGTTCGTTGAAGGCCGGCCGATCCTGCAGTTCATGCGGATCGAGTACGACGCTGCGGTCGAGCCGTGCACCGATGGCGCAGCTCTGCGCTCGCTGGTCCACCTGACCGGTACCGCGACTGGTAGCGCGGAATGCAGCAACGATGTCATTTTCGGCCAGGTTGACCGAATTGATTTTGCCACCCGCGGTCTGGCGCTGGGTGGCACGTTCGCGCTTGAGGCCGGTGCCGAAGGGGCTGTTCTTGGCGGTTGCAAGAACACGCTGCTTGGCACGATCAAGGTCAATCGGAGCAGCTTTAGTAATTTCGAATTTTCAATCGGCACGCAGCTTCGCGGCCAGGCCCAGGTCGATATCAACTTCAATGTCTTCAACCCCGGCGACCTCAACAATTTGACGCTCGCAGACATCGTTTTGATCGACACCGGTCAATCGACCAGCGTCATTGGGAATGAATTCAACGGTAGCTCAACCGCCGATAATGGCTACTCCGCAATTTTCATGGCCGCAGTTTCGGCTGAGTCGCCCGCCAGCACCCGCCTTGCGGTCGAGAGCAATACCTTCAATATCGCCGGCGACGCGAGTGCCGACGCAATTGCTCTGGGTCTGCCGGTAGATCTGCAGGCGCAAAATGGACGCATTTCCATTGCTGGAAACGTCTTCAATCTCGAAACCACGGGTGATACAGAGGTAACCGGGGTGTTCGTGACCGACCTGTCCAGAGGTACGATTGTTGGTAACCGCTTTGCCGGCAGCGGCACGGGCGTGTTTTTGAATTCAGGCAACCGCGCTGTTTTGGATTGGTACATCGGTGCCAACACCGGGTTTGCCAATCTTGAGTCCGAGCAGGCCAGCGTTTTCTTCGGTGCCGGTACCAGCAATAACATTGTGGGGCCTTCGCAGTCGGCCAGCGTGCTGGATTTTGGTAGCAATACAGTGCTTCAAGAGGGCATCACGCAGGCCTTTTTGCCGGTGCGGCGATGAGTGCGTTCCACCATTGACGTGGATGCAGAATTGGCGAAGGGCGGGGCGGCGGAAGCTGCACAACCAGGTCGCCGCCAGGCGTGACCAGCGTCGCCGGGGTTTCGGCCTCCGGCCAGGCAATGGTCCACTGGTAGCCGCCGTTTTCAGGCGCATCGAAGGCTTGCGCCTGGATTCCGCGCCACTGCCAGCGCTCGGCCGCTACGGCCTGCTCATCGGCAACGGCCGTGACCTGCACCGGGCTGCCGAACTCCGGCATCTTGACGCCGAAGGCATTGGATACCCAGACCAGCACGAACAGCACCGGGATTCCGGCCAGCAAGGCCGGGCCGAGAGCCAGCAGGATGTGGCGACCCGATAGCTTGAAGTTTTCCAGGATCAGCGGTTTCAGGCCGCTGAACTCGCCGTCGTAGTTGGACAGCTTTTTCTGCACCGCCTTGACTTGGGGCTTGAGCGCGGCCAGCTTTTCCTGGTTGGAAAAGCGGCGGTACACCCACATCGTCATCCAGGCCGAAAACAACGCCCACAAAGCCAGGGCCATGGGTTCGGGTAGAACGGCAACCAGGCCCTGGTTGATCCAGCCGAAGACCAGCCCTGGCCAGTCGAGTACGCCGTAATGGTTCAATGAATGTGCCCTTGCGCGAGCGCCCGGATATCCTGGATCGAATCAATCCGGCCATCGGGTTTGAACGAAGTGAACAGCACGCCGGGCACCAGTTCGGGGTCGATGCAATGGTCGCCACTCCATTTCTGGCGATTCGGCTCCATCAGTGAGCCCGGAATCGCACCCAGCGTGGTCTGCCAAGATGCGCGGTAGCCGCGCTCATAGCCAATCACCAGGTCCGGTGCCTCGTCGCTGTCTTCTGTGCCGGGGTAGATTTCCAGGCCGTCAAAAACCCGACGGATGACAGCCTCGCCCTCGCCCTGTTCGCGCCAGGCCAGCATGTCTTCGCGAATTCTGCGTTTGAGGTCGTCGACTTCGCCCGCTTCGACGATGCCTTGCGCTTCGCGCCCGGCCTTGTTAATAAACAGGCCGTTGAGTCCCAGCGCGTAAGCGCGCGAGCGGCTCCAGTCGACGTTGGCAAAGACCACATCCGATTCTTGGCTACCGTCTTTAAGGCTCAGATAGCCGTTATCGACCAGCCAGCGATTGAGGTGCACGGCCTTGCGAAACGGCGCGAAGCCGTGGTCGCTGATGACGATCAATTGGTCTTCAGGTCCCAGGCGGTCCATGGTTTCGGCGAGAATCCGGTCGGCCTCGGTATAAATCCACTCGATCGAATCGCGGTGCTCGGGCAGCGTATCGGCATAGCGCGGGTGTTCCGGGTCGAGGCCCCGGTAGAACATGTGGCTGACCCGGTCGGTCTGCACGAACACACCGACGACCAGCTCGCTGTCGTTGCGGTCCAGGGTGTCGAACCACATGGCTTCGCGTTCGGCCAGGATGGTTTTTACCATTTCCAACCAGGCCGCGTCCGAGATGTGCTCTTCGTTGAGCGACCAGGTTTCTTCCGGCATGCCAAGCGTGTGGTACAAACCGATGCGATCGGCCAACTCGGCCGCGTAGCCGGGCGGCGAGGAGATCGGAACGGCCGGCCGAGTCGGGTCGACCTGGATCGGCGAGACATACAGTCGCGGTCGTGGATAATCCTGGGCAAGCAGCAGTCGGACGGTGCCGGTTACGTTGACCGGGCCGGTGACATCGAAGGTGACCCGTACCCAGTCCGACCACTGGCCAACCTGCAACACGGTTTCGGTATCGCCGAGCGTGATTCTGGCGCCGGGATCGGTCGGCGCGATTACCAGTGGAACCTCCATGACGGTCTGCTCTTTCAGCAGCGGGTCGGGCGGGCCTTCGAGCGTCGCCTCGATTGTACCGTCGCGGCCCGGCCGCACACGGACCACGCGCGTGCTCGAGCCTGCGCTGCCAATTCGGGTGGTCGTGTAAAACGTGTACGTGCCCTGCGTGCCGAGCAGGTCGGGCACGCCCATGCCGGAAAGCATCCGGTAGATGTCATCGGGTGGATAAGTTACCGGAACGCGCAGCACCGAGGCGCGCGTGCCGCCTTGCTCGGCGGCGGTCCAGAACGGCTCGCCCTGGCGACGATTGAGCACCTGGCCCTCGTCCAGCGGAATGCTCAGCCCGAACAGCTCAAGATGGCTCTCCGGGGCAATATTTTCAGAGATGGAAAAACGCGGACCGTAGGTTTCCGGGTCGCGCCTTAGAAAATCGAAGATGCCGTGCTCGCCGGCGTTATTGCCGGTTGCGAAATCGGACCAAGCGACCGGAGATTGCGGTGGGTTGCTGGTGCCAAGCGGCTGGAAATGCCCCTGCTCGGCCAGGCGCTTGAAGGTCGGAAGCAAGCCGGCATCCATCCAGCGCTGCACCAATACCGGATCCATGCCGTCAAATCCGAGGATGACAACACGCTGTTCAGCCGGTTCCGGCTCGCCGCCACAGCCGGCCAGCACCGTCAAGCCGACCAGGGCCGCGACGGCGGCCCGGACCACATTGTAGGGTTTCATGAACGGTCTCTTATTGCGGGTCGGACTGGCTGTTGGGCGTCGCCTGTCCGGTCTGTGTTGCCTTGCGTGCGCGCATGCGCTTGATCATCAGTCGAATCGGCCAGATCAGGATAGCGGCCAATGCCAGCACGATGCCGACCAGAACGCTCCAGATGCCGCCGAGCAGGCTGATACCCGAACCGGGTCCGATGTAGGCATCGGCCATCGATGCGACCGCAAGCAATGAGACCGCGACCAGGCTTCGCGTAAGTGCGTTGATTTGCATAGTTTGTGGGTAAACCGTGGGTGAAAACCGTTATAGGATATCAGCTTACGCTGTTCAATATTTGACAATTGCCGAGCGCGATTGAGCGGCTTGCGGCTTGTTTTTCCGACTTGGGCGCAATCCAGGCCCCGGTTGGCCCTTGTCCAGCGTGCTGGGTCGTGCATTCGCATCGGGTCTCCGTCACCTGACCGTGGGTCGCGACCGACGGATGGCGAATAAGACGGGCTAACGGAGTGGCTGTGCGCTAGAATATGAGGGTTTACTGTTTTCCTGGACCCCCATGAGCCGATTTCCCCCTATTTGGAACGCAGGACTGCTTGCGCTGGCTGCGCTGGCGCTGGCAGCCTGCGGCAAGTCAAGCGATTCCGAGCAACCGCCATCGACGGCTGAAACGCGAGTTTCAAATGTTGTGATGATCGGAATCGATACCGTCCGTTTCGATAGCTGGCATATCCCCGAGCGCACCGACACCGAGGATGCCTTTACGCCGTGGCTTGCCCGCAGCCAAACGTTCGCTCAGGCGATCGCGCCGTCGCCGTGGACGGTTCCGGCGGTGGCTTCGATCCTCACCGGTCTGTATCCGAGCCAGCACGGCGGCGGCTTGTTTGAGCAGCCGGTCGCAAACCTGGCGCATGATTTCCCGTCGACCATAACGCCGGCGGCGACGACGCTGGCGAGCTGGCTGTCTGAGCAGGGCGTCAAAAGCCAGGCGGTTTCGGCGCATCCGTGGTTCCAGGCAAATTACGGCATGCAGCGCGGGTTCGACCAACTCGGTTTGCGCAAGCAGGCCCCGAAAGTGGTCGAATATGGGCTGCAATGGTATGACCGGCAACGCGCGGCCGATCCAGACCAGCGCAATTTCCTGTATCTGCATTTCATGGAGGCGCACGACCGCCACCTGGATCTGGATGCATCGCGCAAATTTGTTGAGGCCATGCCGGTCGAGGAGCGCGAGCGGCTGTTGCGGACGGCCCCTCCGGAAGCCTGCGGCGACGCCGACGCCGATATGTGCGCGCGCTATCTGATTTATGCCGATGCAGTGCTGGAACTTCGACAGGTGCTGGCCGATTTGCTCGAAGCGCTGGAGCGCAGCGGTGCGCTTGAAGACACGCTGGTCGTGCTCTATTCCGATCACGGTGAGGAGTTCCACGACCACTACGACATCAGCGTAAGCCGACACGAAGACCCGCGCGACATCTATGGCTTTGGCCACGGGCAGAGCCTGTATCAGGAATTGCTGCATGTCCCGTTGCAGTTGTGGCATCCCGAATTGCCGGGCAAAGAAATTGATACGCCGGTCAGTCTGGTCGATGTCATGCCGAGCATCCTGGAGTGGTTCGGCGAGTCGCTGCCGCCGGACATCCAGTACCCGGGCCGCTCGTTCGCGGGGCTGGTCGAGCGTGACAATGCGCCGCCGTTTGAGTGGAGCAAGAATCAACTCAAACAGGATTCGACCACGCACCGCAACCTGTTTGCTTCCGGCATTGCCTACGGACCCGAGCAGATGGCCGTCATCCGTGAAGGCCGCAAGCTGATCTGGCACCAGTCCGACAACGAGCGCGAACTGTACGACCTGCGCCAGGACGCGCACGAGAAGAACCCGCTGGATCTCGATTCGACACCGCTGGTTGATGTCATGGACGACGCGCTGGACCAGTATTTCGAGTGGTTCGACTCGCGCGACTATCTCGCGCCCGAAATCAGCGACGACGTGATCGAGAGTCTCAAGGGCGTCGGCTACCTGCAAGGTGTCGAGAGCGGTAAGTCTGCGCCGCAGCCGGAAGCCGACGACGACTCCAACTGAACGTGTCCAGGCGATCAAGCCGGCCGGCCAACAAGCACGTCCCGAGCTGGCTGCACTGGAAATCGAAGTTGTTTGATCGGACCGCCGGCACCTGGCGTCGGCTGGCGGCGCTGGAAACCTCGATCCTGAACGACGATCTGGACGCGGTCGCGATCGACCGTCCCATCTATGTCGCCGGCGTCGCGCGTTCGGGAACCACCATCATTACCGAAATGCTGGCCCGGCATCCCGACGTCACGGCCCATCGCTACAGCGATTTCCCCAACGTCTACACGCCTTTCTGGCGCAACTGGCTGGCCGAGCGCGCCCACCGGGCTCCGGCCCGGGCGGTCGAGCGCGCCCACAAGGACCGCCTGATGGTGACCACCGAAAGCCCCGAAGCGGTCGAGGAGGTGCTGTGGATGCAGTTTTTCGAGCACCTGCATGATCCGGAGCACGACCAAACTCTGGACGCCGCCACGTCAAACCCCGAATTCGAGGCGTTTTATGCCGATCATATTCGCAAGCTTCTGCTGGTACGCGGCAAGACCCGCTACCTGACCAAAGGCAACTACAACACCACGCGGCTGGAGTACATTCTCAAGCTGTTTCCCGATGCGCGCTTCGTGGTGCCGATTCGAAACCCGGTCAATCATGTGGCCTCACTGGTCAAACAGGATCGCCTGTTTGAGAAAACGGGCCGCGAAGACCCGCGGGTTGTGCGGCAGCTTCATCTGTCCGGCCATTTCGAGTTCGGTCTTGACAAACGCTGCATCAACACTGGAGACGGCAGAGCGGCGCTCGAAATCCAGGCGGCCTGGACGGCCGGCGACAGCGTTCAGGGCTGGGCGCTTTACTGGGCCGGCGTTTATGGCGCGCTGCTCAAGGCCACCGAAAAAAATCCGCGCCTGCGCGACGCCATCCACTTTATCCGTTATGAAGACCTTTGCCGCCAGCCCGAGGCCAGCATCGCAGCGCTGATACTGCACTGTCGGCTGCCGCCCGAGCCGTTTGCCGCAATTGGCCGCGAATTTGCCGGCCGGCTGAGCGAGCCGGATTACTACCGGCCCGGATTCACGCCGGATGAAAGCGCTCAGTTGCGGCGCGCGACCGGACCACTGACGGAGCATTTTGGTTATGAATCTTGATCCCTCGAAAGGCGTGTCGGCAGTCGGCACGGTCTCATCGGCCCGGCGTGGAACAAGACCTGAGGCATCGTTGATTTGTGCGGGTCGCAACAACACCGGCCGTTATCGGCGTAAAGAATCTGAGCCCCCGCACGCGTTCGGAGGCCGCGTGGCAGGCGTATTCCTGTCTGCGGCACTGATCGGCCTTGCCGGCTGCTCCGACCGCCCCGAACAGGGAGCCACGTCCGAAACCTCGGCGAGCGGCGTTGCGGCAACCCGGCCGCATATCATCCTGATCACTATCGATACCTTGCGCGCCGACCGGGTTGGGGTCTACGGCAACAACGCTGGCTTGACCCCAAACATCAATCGCCTGGCCGAAAGCGGGACCGTTTTTGATCATGCCATTGCGCCCATGGGCACGACCTGGCCGACCCACACCAGTATGTTTACCGGTCTGTATCCGCGCTATCACGGCGTCCGTCGAAACGGTCACGCGCTGGCTGGCGGGGTTTCGTCGGTCGCCGAGCTGTTATCGAACGCCGGCTTTCAGACCGGTTCGTTCATCAGCTTCCGGGCCATGCACCATGTCGGTGGGCTCGATCGGGGCTTCGCGGCGGCCAGCGACGCGCAGCGGCCGTCTGGCAAGACCGATCCGATTCGGGACGGCCGCGATGTCACGGATCTCGCGCTGGAATGGCTGTCCGAACAAGCCGGCGATGCGCACCCGGTGATGATGTGGATGCACCTGTTCGAGCCGCACGGGCCCTATGATCTGACCGCATACTCACGCGAATGGATGACTCGAACCGGTTACCGGGGTCTATTGCGCGACGGTGCCTCGATGGAGCTTTTGCACCAACGCACGCGCGAAATCACCGGCAGCGCCGACGAGCTCGAAGCCTTGAACGTGCTCTACGACGGCGAAGTGCGGCTGGCCGATGCTTATGTCGGCGAAACTCTGGATCGGCTGGCCGAGCTTGAAATGCTTGACCGTTCGATCGTCATCGTCACATCCGACCACGGCCAGGCGCTCGGCGAGGACGGTCGAATGGGACACGGTCCAGTGCTCTGGGAAGAGGTGCTGCACGTGCCGCTGGTGGTGCGCGATTTCCGTCGCGACCGGCAGCCGGACCGAATTTCGCAGACTGTCGGCCTGGCTGACCTGGCACCAACCATGGTCGACTACGCGCTGGGTCTGCAACTGCCAGGGGTGCATGGTCGCTCGCTGGTCGGGGCACTCGCCGGACAAACGCTGCCCGAACGTGAAATCTTTGCCGAGGTTGCGCTCAAGGCTTCACCGGGTGCCTGGTACGACGCCGACGCGCTGGCGGTCTACGTCGACGGCCTCAAGTTCGTTCGTCACAAGCAATCGATTTCGGCCTACGATCCGGCCGGCCCGGCATCGACCGATCGGGCGCTGGATCACGTCGATGGAATCGAAGCGTTGGAGCAATTCGTCGAGTCCGCCGCGCTTGAGTTTCTGGCCGGCGAGGTTGCGCCGAACCCGGCCGAGTTGACCGATGACGATATCGAAGCGCTGAGATCGCTGGGCTATATCCAATAATCCCGCCCTATCCACCACCCCGCCTATCGTGGCACCGCTATGCCCCGCGTCTGGGAGGTGAATAAGGCGGGATAATGGCGCATCCGGCCGCGCTTCGGCGCACCGGTTTTGAAGAAATCGAAGGTCAAAATCAACTGCTATATCACTCAGGGAATGTCGTTCATGCTGAGCCGAATTCAAAAGCTGTTTCAATCGCAAAAAAATGAAGTTCATGACGAAACCGGCTGGATTCCGCGGGATTGCCTGGTACTTCCGTTTCGCTCGAAGGAAGAATATGACCGGTTTCGGCAACGCGACCACCTGAGTCAGGCCAGCCTGTGGCAGTACACCCACTTAATAACCCGGATCGCGCCCGATGATCAAACGTTTCCGGGCTACTGTGGACTGTGCGACCGCGAGGTCGAATTTGGCTTCGAGCGCAACCCGGATGGCTCGATCAACTTCCGCGAGCAGCTTCAATGCAGTGGCTGCAAGCAGATTGCGCGGGTGCGTGCGGTCAACCTCATTTTACTTGGCCTGTTGCCGAATCCAGAATCGGTCGTGTTTACCACCGAGCAGGCATCGCTTGCCTATCAGTGGCTCAGGGCGCGCTACCCGGCCGCGATTGGCAGTGAATATAATCGTCCCGGTGATCGCGCGCAGTTTCAGAAGTATATCGACATCCTGTTCGACGACAATCAAAAGCTGCGCTTCGAAGACGTCACTCGCTTGAGTTTTGAAGACCAGTCGCTCGATGCCATCATCAGTTGCGATGTATTGGAGCATGTGCCGGATTACCAGCGCGCGCTGCGCGAGTTTGTACGTGTCCTCAAGCCCGGCCAATTTCTGATCCTGAGCGTGCCGTTCGACGAGCTGCGGGCCGAAAACCTGCTGCGCGCGCGCCTTGACGACGAAGGCCGCGTAGAGCACCTGGTCGAGCCCGAATACCATGGCGATCCGGTCAGCCACAAAGGCGTGCTGGCCTACCATACCTTTGGCTGGGAGCTGCTCGAAGCGGTCCGCAATGCGGGCTTCAGCGATGTCTTCTGGTGTCGCTCGATTCAGCCCCAGCAGGCCATTTTTTCCGGCCAGTGGGCCGTCGTGGCCAGACGCTGATCGGACCTGCCAATCAGCACAGTCAACCTCAACGTTGGGGTACAACGCAGGCGTTTGATCCCGGCGTATTCACCACCCCACCTGAACCCCACGCGTTTCCACGGTACCGGCTTGATTGGGCTCTTCAGATCAAGCCCCGGCCGGCCCCGTGACCACGATGATGTCCTCCACATTGTCGGTTAGCTGAGGGTCCCGCAACTCGCCGTCCAGCGACACATCTGACTGGATATGAAACTGTTCTCCGTGGCTGGACCCATCGACCTCAAAGCGGAAGGTCTTCGACTCGCCCACCGCAAGACCGGAGAACCCGCACTCCAGCAGCGAGGGGCATTGTCCCGGGCACTGGGCACCGGCCGGAATCGGCACCTGCGGCGAAAAGGAACAGCTGGCCGGCAGGTCATCGGCCACCAGCGAGTGCGCGCTGGGGTTGTAAACTACGGGTCAGCAGAAGTGCGAAAAAGGCGGGGCAGCAATGATGAAGGTTCTCGAAGGCGGTTCAGGAATTGCATGATGTAGTCCTCCTGCTGCGGCGGCGGGCTTGCACGGTCGCCGCGCCATTGTGGGTATTGATCACGATTGTGATTTCAATCGTGATTTCAGTTGCAAGCCCTGTCTCGCAGGCTAGCGCGACGGTCCCGGAAAATCAAGCGCCGTTGTTCCCGCCGGTGATCGATCCGAATGATCTGCTGCCGGCCAATGGGGGCAACGGCCGGGCGGGATTTGTCGTCAATGGCGCGTTTTCCGGTCAAAATTTTGGGGGCGCTGTCGCATTGGGAGATTT
>JAIVHD010000009.1:15265-24403 GCA_020201235.1 Lysobacteraceae bacterium | reverse complement strand
CATCGAGATTCTCGATCGCCTCGGTGCGCTCGATCTTGGAGACCAGGTAGGCCGTACCGCCGGCCCGGCGCAACAGGCTTCGAGCCTGCTCGATGTCCTCGGCGCTGCGCGGAAACGACACCGCGAGGTAATCCACCTGCCAGTCGGCAGCCCGCTGGATGTCGTCTTCATCGGCTTTAGACACGCCCGGCAGCGACAGGCCGCCACCGCGAAGATTAAGGCCCTTGCGGTCGGACAGCCGGCCATTGGTCATGACTTCGCAGACAATCCGCCGGCCCTCCACGCGCTCGACCCGCAGCGCCATCAGGCCGTCGTCCAGCAGCAACTCCGAACCCGGCGAGACATCGTCGGGCAGGCCCAGGTAGGCGACCCCGACCTGGTGTTGGTCGCCGGGCGGCGGTGGCTCCTCGGCCACCAGCGTAAAAATCTGCCCGACTTCGAGCTCAACCGAGCCGTCGCGAAACCGGTCAATCCGGATCTTGGGCCCCGACAAATCGGCCAGCACTGCGACATCGGTATCGAGTTCACGCGCGGCAGCGCGCACCAGCCGGATTCGGCGCGCATGCGTGTCTGGATCGCCGTGCGAAAAATTGATCCGAACCACGTCGCAGCCGGCCCGAATCAGGCGCTCCAGGGCCATCGGATCATCGGTGGCCGGTCCCAAGGTCGCCACAATCTTGGTTCTTCGATTCCTGCAGTCCAATGGAGTCCACCCCTTCGTTGACCATGTAAGCTTACTGAAGGTTACAGGATCAGCCGGAAACGTACTCGCCCGGCTGTTGAATAACGGCGGGGTGAGGATGCGCTTGGCTGCGAAACGCCCCACACGCGGGGCCTGGCGGTGCCGCAGTCGGTGGGGTGGTGAATAAGGCGGTCTCAGTCCATCAGCCAGCCGGTGATCGCCAGCCGGCTGCCGGTCGCGTGGCACGCGACCGGGCTGACGCAATGCAGTGACGGCGTGCGAAACAGGTTGATTGTATTGAAGCGCGGCACCATGGTTTCGATCACCCGGTCCTGATCGTCGAGCAGTTGCAGCAAGCCGCCCTGATCGGTACGCCAGTCCCGCCCGAGATTAATGACGTAGGCAGCATAACGCGTCTCGTCGGGCGAAAAATCGTTGTGCAGTGACAGGAAATCGCCGGGCCGGTAACGGGTCGCCTGGCATTGCGTGCGCCGCGGCCTCGAGTCGCCGATAATGGCGCGCATCGGTTCCAGCCAATCGCCGCGATTGACCAATTCCACCACCCGGTTGAGCGGCGAATCGGGCGCCTCGCCGTTCATATAGCCGGTAATCATCATGTAACTAAGATACAAAAACTGGAATCCTCCGCGCGCCAATTCGTCGAACTCAGCCTGCCAGGCAGCGCGTTCGTCGGTGGTCATGGCACTCCACTGGTCCAGCGGCGTCTTGCGGTGACCCGCGCGGCTGCGCCAGGCCAGCGACCAGGGAAGGTCTTCGGTCAGTGCCCGGTGCAGAAAATGGGCGACTTCCGGTCGCAATGCGTCGACAATTTGCAGTCGTCCGGTGCGTGCGAACTCGCGCGCCAGCGAGTCGACATCAAGCTTCGGATCAAGCAGGCCGCCGTCGAGCACCGGCCAGCGTTTCGCGTATCGGCTCACGCTGCGGACCCGCCGGGCGGGCGCGACGCATCCGACGACAAGACCTCGAAGGCGGCGCTTTGACCCAGCAACTGGCCGCCCCGAAGGCGGGCCTTCAAGCCGTGCTGATGACAGTACTCGCGCCAGGCCCGGTGCTCGTGATCTCGCCAGCCCGGATAGCCGGTGTATTCGTCGAACACCACCATTGATCCGGCCGCCAGGCGCGGTCCCAGAGCGGCCAGCACATCGCGCGTAGAGATGTACAGATCGCAGTCGATGTGTAGCAGCGCCAGCGGCGCTTTCAGTTCGTTCGCAAAATCACCCAGCGTGTCGGCAAACCATCCGGCAATCAGTTCGACATTCGCCGGCACCTGCGGCCGGCGGCCGGCGGTCGAGTAGCTTCCGGCCGGTTCCTTGCTCGACCACGCCTCGGGCAAGCCCTCAAAGCTGTCGAATCCGTACACCTTGCGATCAGGTGCCCAGTCCGCGAGCAGGCTCACGGTGCGACCGTGGTAGACGCCGCATTCGACGATTGCGCCGCTGCTCGGCGCGATCGAAAGCGCGCGCTTGAGCAGCGAGACGTTGTCGCCGTGCCAGCGCGGCTCGCCGGCTAGCCCGTGCAGATGCAAAAAACCCTCCCAGCGCAGGCTGTCGCCGGCATCGCCGGCAAGCCCGGCGCCGGCCGCAAGCGCCAGCGCCTGCTGGAGTTCGCACAAGCGTTCGGAAGCCCTCCAGGCATGCCGTTCAAGTGTTTCCAGCGCCCGCGCGGGGTCGAAATGCGACAGCACAAGCAGCGTCTTCTGGTAGATCAATCCCTCGTGTGCGGGGTGGTGGGCGAGCGCCGCATCAAGCACCTGCCCGGCGCCTTCGGCCTGGTCCAGGTTGATCAGCATGCGCGCGTGGCTGAGCGCCAGCAGCGGCCAGTCGGGCCGGATCTTCGAAAGCGCGTCGAGCTGCTCAACAGCACTGCTGTGCAGGCCCTGCCCCCAGCGACAGCGCGCCTGCAACAAAATCGTGTACGGTCGCGAAAAATCCAGCCGTTCGATCACGCTTGCAGCCGGGTCAAACGCGCGCAATTGGATCAGGGCATCGGCGATTCTCGCAAGCATATCCTGATCCCCGGCGAGTCGGGCGGCCTGCTGCAGGCTCGCCAGCGCTGCGGCTGGTCGCTCCAGCCGTTGATCGCAAGCGGCCAGAAAAAACAGGCTGGTGGCATTGGCATCCGGCGCCATCGTGCTTGGCCGGTTCAGCTCGGCCTGGCACAACCCTCGGGCACGATCGAGCTGATCTTCCCGCAGCAGCCTGGTGACTTCGGCGACGTTGAGCATGGCAATTTACACATAGGACCCGAAAGCCTGCCAGTGTAGCGCGTCGACCGTTCGCGAGCCAATGCTCGAAGACCTTCGCGCGCGCGTCGTTCGCGCGTTCTACTATTCGGAACGCATCTGGCGCTTGTACTGGCTCGTGTTCTGTGGCAGAGTTAAAAGGATGTGGACCAAACTGATTGTTTTACGCCTTCTGGCGCTCGACCCGCGGCCGCGACGCCGACTTGGAGCCTTACATGGCTGGGTGGTCCGTTAGCACGCTTTTGTAGTTTAAAAGCCTGAAATGAACCCGACCCAGCCACCCGGCTGGGTTTTTTTTGGATGACCGTACCGTGAAGCATTTTTTATCAACGATTGATTACAAGCGCGAACAGATACAGGCATTGCTGGACCAGGCCGCAGAGCTGCGAAAAGCGCCGGTTTCGCGCGCGTTGGCCGGCAAGACCATCGCCTTGCTGTTTCTCAACCCGTCGCTGCGCACGCGCTCGTCGTTTGAGATCGGCGCGTTCCAGCTCGGTGCCCATGCGGTCGTGCTCGAACCCGGCAAGGGTGCCTGGGGCATCGAATTCGAAACCGGTGTGGTCATGGATTCCGACTCCGAGGAGCACATCAGCGAAGTCGCCGGCGTGCTGTCGCGCTACTGCGACGCGATCGCGCTACGCGCGTTTCCGCTGTTCAAGAATTGGCAGGTCGACCGTCAGGATGCGATCATCAAGGCGCTGGCCAGTCACGCCACGGTGCCGGTGATCAACATGGAAACCATTGTTCACCCATGCCAGGAACTGGCCCTGATGCGCACACTGCAGGACCACCTGGGCGCGCCCGACGGGCGTAAGTTCGTGCTGACCTGGACCTGGCACCCGAAACCCCTGAATACCGCAGTCGCCAATTCGGCGCTGTTGATCGCCACCAAGTTCGGCATGGATGTCACACTGTTAATCCCCGACGACGCCTATCGGCTCGACCCGCAATTTATGCACGCCGCCGCCGCCCAGGCGCGTCAATCCGGTGGACGGCTCGAAGTCACCACCGATATCGAGCACGGCTACCGCGACGCCGACTGGGTTTACGCCAAGAGTTGGGGAGCGCTTGGCCACTACGGCAAGCCCGACCAGGAGGCACAATTGCGTGCCCCGTTCCGACATTTCATGGTCGACGGCGCGAAAATGGCGATGACCCGTCAGGCGCGCTTCAGCCATTGCCTGCCGCTCAGGCGCAACATCAAGGCCACCGATGAGGTCATGGATGCCGACTACTGCGTGGCCCTCGACGAGGCCGAGAACCGATTGCACACCCAAAAAGCCTTGATGCTGGACCTGATGGGCGAACCCGTGAATGGAGACCGATCATGAATGACAAGACTCTGGTGCTGGCTTTCTCCGGAGGCCTGGACACCAGCTACTGCGTGCTGGCGCTGAAACAACAGGGCTATGACGTACACACCGCATTTGTCGACACCGGCGGCGTCGATGCCGAACACAAACGCTGGATTGCTGAGCGTGCGAGCGCGCTCGGCGCCGTCGAACACCACGAACTCAATGCCGCGCAACCGCTCTGGGATCAGTTTGTCGTGCCGCTGCTGTGGTCCGGCGCGCGCATGCTCGACCGCTACCCGATGCTGTGCTCGGACCGCTACGTCATCGTTCAGGAGTGCCTGAAGCTGGCCGATCGTCTCGGCACGCGCCACTTCGCGCACGGCTGCACCGGCATGGGCAACGACCAGCTACGCTTTGATCAGTCGGTACGAAGCCTGGGCGACTACCGGATCCATGCCCCGATCCGGGACTTGCAACGCGAGACCGGCAACGTTCGCGAATACGAACTGAAATGGATGGCCGAGGCCGGCATCGAGGTGCCAACTTCGTCGAGCCGCTACTCGATCAACGAAAACCTGCTCGGTGTAACCCTGTCCGGCCAGGAAATCGACCGCTTCGCAGCACCCGCCGACGATACCCGCGTGTGGTGCCGGCCGCGCGCCGAATGGCCCAACGGCCGGGCCGAATGGACGCTGACGTTCGAGCAGGGCCGGCTGCACGCGCTGAATGGCGAAGCGCTGGACGGGCCGACCGTGCTCGAGCGCCTGAACCGCGAACTGGGCGCATGGGGCGTTGGCCGGCACCTGTACACCGGCGATGTGTCGATCGGCCTGAAGGGCCGGATTGTGTTCGAATGTCCCGGCGTCGATGCGCTGATGGCGGCCGCGCGGGCGCTGCACGAGACCGTCAACACACGCCTGCAAAACCAGTTTCGCCACATTATCGCCGCGCGCTGGGCTGAGCTTGTTTACACCGGGTTTTTCTTCGAGCCGCACAAGACCGACCTTGAGGCCTATCTCGAATCGGCCAACCGCTACATCACCGGCCAGGTCGTGCTGGCCACCGAAGGCGGTGATCTGACCGCCATTTCGGTCCGCTCGCCCTACACCATCAGCGATCCCGACTCGGTTTATGCCCAGTCGGCATCTTGGTCGCCGGAAGAAGCCGAGGGTTTTGTCAAACTGCTCGGGCAAAGCTCGACGCTGGCCCGACGCATCCGGAGCAAAGCCTCGTGAGTACCGGCCTGTCGATCGAACGAATCCTGGAACATCTGGGCGCGCTGGTGGCCGTCGACAGCCAGAACCCGCCGCGCGAGATCACTGCCGATTCGCCGATGTTCGGCTACATTCGAGGTGTTTTGCCGCAGGATTTCGAAACATCATGTATCGATCATGGAGACGGCCACGTCACACTGCTGGCGCGTCGCGGAAACCCGGAGCGGTTGTTCAACTGCCACCTCGATACCGTCCCCATCGGTCCGGGCTGGTCGGTTCCGGCGCTACGCTTGAGCGTGCGTGACGGTCGCGCCTACGGGCGTGGAAGCTGCGACATCAAGGGCGCGGCAGCCGCGTTGCTGGCCGTGGCCGAAGTGACCGATGCACCGATGGCCATGCTGTTCACCAGCGACGAAGAAGGCGCTGGCGGTTGCTGCATCGACGAATTTCTCAAGACCAGCGAGGCCGCGCGTTTTCGCCAGGTCGTGGTTTGCGAGCCCACCGGCAGCCGCGCGGTGCTGTCGCACCGCGGCTTTCTTTCTGTACTCGGAAGCTTCAACGGCGCGGCCGGACACTCGTCCGAGTTACGCGCGCTCGATGACAACGCCGTTCACGCCGCTTCGCGCTGGATTGCCGAGGCCTGCGAGTATTGCCGTCGGCAAGCCGACGCCGGCCAGCCAACCTGTTTCAACGTCGGCACGATTTCCGGCGGACTCAAAAGCAACGTGATTGCCGACTCCTGCAAGCTGCACTATTCGGCCCGTCTCGGACCGGGGCAGGACAACCAGGCGCTGCTGGACGCGATTTCGGCGCTGGCCGAGGCCGGCACGCGGGCTGAATGGACGGTGCCGTTTTCCGGGCCGCCGCTGCCGGCCGGCGGGCGCACCAGCGACGGTGCGCGCGCGCTTGCCCTGGAGCACGGCCTGGAAATAACCGAAAGCGTCGATTTCTGGACCGAGGCCGCGCTGTTTTCAGAGGCCGGCAAGGACGCCTTCGTGCTCGGCCCCGGGCACATCGAACAGGCGCATACGGTCGACGAATGGGTGGCACTGAGCGAACTCGAAACCGCCGCCGTGCAATACCGCGGTCTGGTGGAAAGCCTGCGCTCGGAAAACGACTCGTGAGCGAAGTCCGCCCGATCGTCGTCGAACTGCTTGGCCAGCTCGGCTCGTCGCGCGAGGCGCGCCAGTACCTCGAACAGTTCTCGCGGGTCAACGAAAGCCGGTTCGCGGTCATCAAGGTCGGCGGCGGCGTACTGGCCGAGGATCTCGAAGGGCTGGCCACAGCACTGGCCTTTCTGCACCGACTCGGGCTCTATCCCATTGTCATGCACGGTGCCGGCCAGCAACTCGACACGGCGCTCTCGCAGGCCGGAATCGAAACCTTGAAACGAGACGGGCTGCGGGTGACCTCCGAGGAAGTCATGGCGATTGCCCGGCCGGTCATCTATCGCGAGAACGCGCGCCTGGTCGATGCGCTGGAAGGCCACGGCGTGCGCGCCCGTGGCCTGCTGCACGGCGTGTTCGAATGCGATTTCGCCGATCGCGAAAAGCTCGGCCTGGTCGGACAGATCAACCAGGTGCATCTGGAAGCCGTGCGCGGCGCGGTCAAGTCCGGCGCACTGCCGGTGGTTGCCTGCCTCGGCGAATCGCGTGCCGGCCAGGTCATGAACATCAACGCCGACGTCGCGACCCGTGAGCTGGTCTGGGCGATCCGGCCGTTTAAGATCATCTTCCTCACCCCGACCGGCGGCCTGCTGGACGAAAACGGCCGGGTGATTTCGGCCATCAGTCTGAGCAACGACTATGAGGGCCTGATGGCCCAGTCCTGGGTGCATTCGGGCATGCAGCTCAAGCTGGCCCAGATTCGCGACATGCTCGAGCCGCTGCCGCCATCGGCCTCGGTCTCAATCACCTCGGCCGAAAAACTAACCCGCGAGCTGTTCACGCACACCGGCGCCGGCACGCTGGTGCGCAAGGGCGAGAACATCGAATGGTTCCAGCAGATCCCGGGCGAACGCCTGGCAACGCTCCAGACGCTGCTCGAAGCCGCGTTTGATCGACGCTTGCGGGCCGACTGGCTGTATCCGCGTCCGGTCATGGGCCTGCTGATGGCCGAAAGCGGCCGGGCCGCAGCGCTGATCATCAAAGGCCTGGACGGCCTGCCCTATCTGGACAAGATCGTGGTGACGCCGGAAGCGCGCGGCGAAGGCCTCGGAGCGGCGCTGTGGCAGGCCTTGCGCGCACGCTGTCCGGCCATGTACTGGCGGGCCCGCGTCAGCAACCCGATTGCCGGCTGGTATTTTCAGCAGGCCGAAACCAGTCACCGGCGTGGCCAGTGGGTGGTCTACTCGATCGGTATCGAAGACTTTGACCAGATGCGCCGGCTGGTGGCCGATGCCGCGGCGCGCGATTCGGGCTGGCTGGAGCAGCGGCCATGAGCCGCCTGGCGCTGGTCGGCGCGCGCGGCTACACCGGCCGCGAACTGCTCCGATTGCTGGTCGACCACCCGCACATCGAGCTCGAACTGGCGGCCTCAAACGCCCAGGCCGGCCAGCCGATCACCGACGAGGTCCCCGAATGGCCGGATGCCGCTCAGCGCTTCATCGCACTGGCACCCGAACACGTTGCCGACCGGCCCGCCGACGTTTGGGTGCTGGCCGTGCCCAACGGCCACAGCAAGCCGTGGGTCAGCGCCATCGAGGCGGCCTGGCCCGAGGCAATGATCGTCGACCTGGGTGCCGATTATCGCTTTGATTCGGACTGGGTCTACGGCCTGACCGAATTCAACCGGCCAGCGCTGACCGGGGCGCGCCGCATCAGCAACCCCGGCTGCTACGCCACCGGTGCCCAGTTCGGCGTGCTGCCAATTCGCGATCTGCTCATCGCACCACCGGTGGTGTTTGGCGTTTCCGGCTATTCGGGTGCTGGCCGAACGCCGTCAGCGCGCAACGATCCGGAGCGTCTGCGCGACAACCTGATTCCGTACGCGCTGACCGGCCATGTGCATGAATCCGAGATCAGCGTGCATCTTGGTCGGCCGGTGCGCTTTCACCCCCACGTGGCCCCGTTTTTCCGGGGAATCTCGCTGACCCTTGCAGTCGAGCTTGGCGAACCTCAAACTGCGGAGACGCTGCTGCAGGCATTTTCAACCCCGCTGGCTGGCGAACCACTGATTACGGTCCAGCCCGGGGTTCCTGAAATCAAATCGCTGCGGCCACGTGCAGGCTTGGCGATCGGCGGGTTTAGCGTCGATGCGCGCGAGCCGCGCCGGGCCAGTTTCGTGGTGGTCCTCGACAACCTTCTCAAGGGCGCGGCCTCCCAGGCGCTGCAGAATATCAACTGTGCGCTTGGATTGACCGAACTCAACGGCATCGAGATCGACGCCACGGCCGCCGCGCACAACCCGCAAGCACCTCATTGCGCAAACGAATGACCCGAAGCGAGCGATGCCATGAATGACCCCATCTGGAAAAAATCCGGCCAGCAGCGCACGCCCGAGGCGATCTCGCGCTTTCTTGCAGGCCAGGACGTCGAGCTCGATCGCGAACTGCTGGTCTATGACATCCAGGCCAGCCGCGCCCACGCCCGCGGCCTGGCCCGGATCGGCGTACTAAGCGATCAACAGGCCCGCGCGATCTGCGACCAACTGGACGCGCTGGCGGTTGCTTTTGCAAGCGGGCGG